>JABDJQ010000619.1 GCA_013002425.1 Gemmatimonadota bacterium | reverse complement strand
GTTCGATACCGTCCGCCACTCCCACTCCCAGCGTTCGCCCGCCCGCCTCTCGCCGTAGACGTAACCGGGGAGGACGGGAAGTCCCGTGCGGGCCGTGAAATCATCCCGTGACTCGAATGCCCGCTCGCTCCGATTCCGGCCGATGACGCCGGCCCCTTCCTTCCCCCATGCGGAGCGGCCGCTCAGAAGATAGAGCGGGGCGCCGTTCACTTCGATCGCGCGCGATATTTCCGTGAGCGGCTCTTCACGGTCCTCCCAGGGAACGGCATCCCCCGATTGAGCGTGTGCGACCGTTCCGTAAACAGCGAAAGCGTGAGCGCAAAGCGACAGAAGAACATACGTGCGGCCGGATACGGCCGCGAAGCAGCGTAACAAGACAGACTTCTCCCTTCGATCGTACTCGATGCAATCGGGGAAGAATCAGCAGCTTGTCAGGAAAGACCGTTTCGTTTACGAAGAAACCATTCGAACGAGAAAAAACCGAGGATGGCGAAGAAGATGGTCCAGTGATTCCAGATCGACCGTTCGTGAAGGTCGCGTTCCGTTCTTTCCGCGAGACCGAGATCCCCCGTGAAAGACGCGAGTTCCGTTTCGTTCCAGAGCGTGCCGCCGGTCGTTTTCGCGAGCGTTTCGAGCAGGCGGTCGTTTCGCGCGGTTTCGAGAAACTCCGCACTGAAGTTGCTGACCGAGAACTCGCCGCGATCTTCGCCGAGCAGCTGGTCGCTGCTCACGACCGTGGCCTTGTACGTGTAGTCGCCGGGAACGTAGCCCGTGAGAGTCCGTTCGTAGGCGCCCGGCTCGGCAGGTCGTGACGCCAGCGTGAAACGATCCACTTCCGCGTCGTCGCGTTCCACGACGACTTCGATCCGCGCATCGCTCACGGGATCGAGCGCCTGATTCCAGGCGAGCCCGCGAAACACGACCGGCTCCCCGCGGTTGTACGTGATCGCTTCGGGTTTGACGCTCACGTTCTGAAACCCGCCGCGGGAAACGAGCCAGCGCAGGAGATTCGTCCAGAATTTCTCGTATGTCCGGTTCGTCTTTCCGATGCCCCACATGCGGAAATCCCAGTTCCAGAAGCTCGTTCCGTTCGCGAGAAACACCTGCCCCTTGCCGACGGAACCGAGCGCCATCAGCGGAACCTCGGCGCCGTTCACGCGAAGCGTGGGGTGGCTCGCCAGAAGCGTGGCGCCCGGCTTGGCCGGCCCGACCAGATTGAGGCCGTCGAGCGGCGGCAGATCGTTCCAGAGTGCGCGATTCTGTGAGGCGTTCTCGTGAATACGCAAGACGGGATGTCGTTCTCCCTGCGGCGTCAGCTTCGCGGTGAACGGCTCTTCGTTGTACCGGCTGCGCCCCTGGTTCATCGAAACGGGAAGCAGTTCCGCGAACCGGTTCGGAACGATTCCGTCCAGGGGCTCCACGGCGAGAAACAGCAGCGCGCCGCCCCGCTGTCTTACATACGGGTCGATCCACTCGCCGAAGGAGCGGCCGAGCGCGCCCGGCGTGCCGAAGATCGCGACGGCCTCGTACGCGAACAGATCTTCTTTGGTCGCGGGAAAAGCGGGCGCGCCCTCGCTGCCGGAGACAGGCCGCACCTTGCCGTCGCGCGACTCGATGAACGTCTCGATTTCGAGATTCGGATCCTGCTCGAGGACCCGGCGGAAGAACGTGAGATCCCACCCCGCCCTGTCGGCCATCACGAGCACGCGCACGCGCTCCTTGAGCGCCTCCATCGTGAACGGATAGCGGTTGTTCTCGGTCAGCTGTTCACTCGCCTCCTCGGGGATCTCGACCGAATAACGGTGAACGCCTTCGCGGTTCACGGGAAACTTGAGCTTGTGTACGGAAGTTTCGAGCGGCTGGGTTACGGTCACGGTCTTTTCGGCGACGACGCGGTCTCCTTCCAGAATACGTACCGGAAACTCGCGCCCCTCGAATCCCCGCGCGCGTACGCTCACGTCAACGGTCACCTGGCTGTTCACGTAAACGACCTGGTTCGCGAGGACCTGCTGTACCGACAGATCACGCGGCGGGTCGGGGTCGCCGATCGGAAGCGCGTGGATCGGAATGGCGAGAGTTCGCGCCGCGGAAACGGGGTCACGCCCCTCGTTCACGACTCCGTCCGACAACAGCACGACCGCGTCGATCCCGCGTTCCCATTCGGCGTTCAACGTTCCTTCGAGCGCGGAGGAGAGATCCGTGGCGCTGCCGAGTTCGCCTGCCGGATCGTACGGCCCGAACTGATCCGCGAACTGGTAAAGCGTGACGTCGTAGCGATCGCGCAGCTTCGCGACCATGGCCGCGTCGCCGTTCAGAATGGCGTCGGCCGCTTCGGCGCGCGTGGCGCCCGATTCGTCAGCATCGCCGATTCCCATGCTCGCGGAACGATCCACGAGCACGGCAACATGGGGCCGGATCGTCAATACGGATTCGTATGAGATCAGCGGGTCGAAGAGCACCAGCAGAAGCAGTACGAATGCCATGAAGCGGAGTGAAGCCAGCAGGCGGCCGAGACCGGGCGCGATCGGCGGCAGCGTGCGCCTGTATGCGAAGAACGCCAGAAAAAGAGCGATCGCGATTCCGATCGCAAAAGCCCAGCCCCCTCCCCGCTGAAATGTGAGCGCGATCTGGTCCACTAAGGAGACCCTTCTTCCATGGAAAACAGCCGCGGAAGCGTTTCCGCAGCCGTGCCCCGAATGACGCAGTGCGCGAACTCGCTGACCGGGGTTTTCTCGATATTCACTTCGATCACTTTCGCGCCCCGCGACGCGGCGATTCCGGGTAGAGACGCCGCCGGATGAACGACCGCCGATGTTCCCACGACCACGAAGACCTCCGCGCTTTCGGCGGCGAGAAACGCGCGATGAATCGCGGCCTCGGGCAGCGATTCCCCGAACCAGACGATATCGGGCCGCATGGCGCCCCCGCACGCCGGACAGACGGGAACTCCGGTGAACGGGCCGTCGGAGAGCGAGGCGAGCGTATCGTCTGCCGGACAGCGCGCGCGAAACAGGTTTCCGTGAAGCTCCACGA
>JABDJQ010000596.1 GCA_013002425.1 Gemmatimonadota bacterium | reverse complement strand
GTCCTGTACCTGCCTGACCTCCCGATCGATCTCCTCGCCCGTTAGTAAGTAAATGTTTACTTATTTGTGCCTTCAGGGGCGAAAACAGCAACACGAACCCGCGGCCCTACCGCCCCCCGAGCCTCTGACGAATTGCCTGGTTTTCGGGGAATCGGGCAGCGTAATCGCGATACAGAATGAGCGCTTCTTCGCTTCGCCCCCCCTGCTCCAGCACGTAGCCGAAGTCGAGCGCGATGTCGGCGCGATCGGGGTCGGCCTCGATCGCGCGCTCGAACGACCGCACGGCGCGATCGCGCTCCCCCGCGTCGAAGTAGAGCCGGCCGAGTGCCGCGAACGCGCCCGCGTTCTCCTCCATGGCGATCGATCGTTCGAGATCCGCCATCGCTCCCTCTCTGTCGCCCGCACGCCCGCGCACGTAGCCGCGATTGCGCACGATGTCCGCTCGCCACGGTTCGATCGCGTGCGCCTTCGTGAGCAGATCTTCGGCCTGCCCGTAGCGCCCGTCGTCCGATGCGAAAGAAGCCGCCTGCAGCCGCGCGGTCACGGAACGGGGCGCCTCGATCAGCGCGCGGGCGAGTTCGTTCGCGATCTCCGAACGCTCGGTGGCGAGGCGCGCGTCGGGGATGCCGGTCACGGGGTGAATGTATTTGTAGTGCGGCAATTCACGCGCCATAACTTCGCCACGCGATACATAGAGCAGCGAACTGTCGTCGAACCAGACCAGCGCCATCCGCCCGGGGTCGGGCAGGCGCGGTTCCGCCCATCGATAGTCCATGAGCACGTGGCCGATTCCGTATTGCTCGATGATATCGTTCCAGTCGTGCGTGCCGATATACGTAAGCGTCGGTTCGTGAAGCTGGCTGCGCCCGTCCGTAAAGACCTTGCGCTCCCCCTGAAAACGCCAGATCAGGTAGCCGCCGTAGAGATTCGAGTTGAACAGGTTCCCCGCAGGGTCGATGCGCTCGAGCGCGTCCGCGCCGGCCACCGGGGCGAGGAAATCGTTGATGCCGGCGCCCCATACATACAGCCCGCGCGAGGCGTCGGTCGGCGCGGCCCGCACGATGAAGAACGCAAGCACGAGTGCCGCAACCCCCGCGCCCGCGCGCACCGGGAGCGAAGCGAACCACGGCGCCAGCACGCGCGCCGCAAACGGAAGCGAGAGCACGAGGAAGAGCGGAAAGAGACGCGCGGTGCGCAGAGTGATCAGCGCAATCGGTGCGAGAACGATCAGCGGCACGGGATCGATACGCCGCGCGACTGCGAGCACCGCAATGCCCGCAATCCAGAGCATCCGCCAGGAATCGAGTTCCCACGACATGGGCCGCAGCTCGACGATCGCGAACTTCGCGTAATCCTGCACGTGGCCGATCGCGAACGAAACGTAGCGCAGATGATTCGGGTTCACGAAACTCGCGGCCAGCGCGATCGCGGTCCAGACCGCGAGTTGTTTCCGTCGCGCGCCGTCTAGCGCACTCCACGCGGGCCTGTACATCGCCGCGAGCGTTTCCCCGACCAGAATGCCCGCGAGCGTCAGAATCCCGAACAGCACGCCGCTGTGAAACTGCACCCAGATTATCGTGACGAGCGGGAGCCACCGGAGGGCACGCACGGTCCCGCCCGCGCGGTATCGAAGCACGATCGACCATACGATCGCGAGCCCGAGATACGTGGCGAGATCGGGCCGTATCACGAAACGAAAACGCGCGAGAAGCAGCCCCGCGAAGAGAAGCGCGAGCGTAAGCGGCACGGAAGCCCCGGACCGAAGCATCACCGCGCCCAGGATCGAGAACGTGGCCGCCAGAAGCGCGACCTTGAGCGCGATCGCGCCCGCGGGACCGGCCGCGTCGTGCACGAGATACGTCACGACCTCCCACGCCCACTGCGTCGGCGGGTAGCTTCGCCCTTCGCTCGTGAACGAGAACGGATCGGCAAAGTGAAACGACTTCGTCTCGAGCGTGTGCTTCCCGTTCGCGAGATGCCACCAGTAGTCGGGCGCGTTGATCTGAAACCAGGCGAGACAGACGAGCGCGGCGAGAACGGCGCCGAAAACGAGCAGAGAGGGGCCGTTCCTGATCAGCGTGCTTCGGTCGAATGATGCACGCGTCACGGCAGCACCGGAATGCCCGCGCGCTGGAGCAGTTTGGTCAGTTTGATGAGCGGGAGCCCGATCCCGGATGACGGGTCGAGCGAGCGGATTTCTTCGAAGAGCGCGATCCCGAGGCCCTCGGTCTTGAATGCCCCCGCACAGTCGAGTACGTCTTCCCTGTCGACGTACGCTTCGATCTCGCCGCGCGAGAGCGGCCGCATCCGCAGCTCGACGATATCGACGTCGCTTTCGACGCGTCCGCCCGCGACCACCGCCACACCCGTCACGAGACGATGAGTCCGGCCGGCAAGCAGCATCAGCGACTCCATGGCCCGCGCGCGCGTGCCCGGCTTTTCGAGAGCCACGCCCCCCACCTCGGGGATCTGATCCGAGCCGATCACGACCGCGTCGGGCCTGTCCGCCGCGACGGACCGCGCCTTCTCGACCGCGAGCTTCACCACGCGCTCTTCCACCGGCAGATCGTCGAACGCGTGCTCGTCGCAGACAGGCGGGATCGCTTCGTACTTTAACTGCAGCCGGTCCAGAAGGGCGCGGCGATAACGGGATGTCGAAGCAAGAATGAGCGGAGGCCGGGTCACGAAGCGGCTTTCCTGCGGGGGGCCAGACTGGTTTGAATCGCGCGCCGGATCCAGGCGCCGAGCTTCTCGGAGTCTTCGCCCGAACCGGCGGCTTCGGGCAGTTCGCCGATCTTGATCTCAGCGCGCGCCGCGCTCTTGTGTCCGCCGGCGCTCCCGATCGCGCCGAACGAATCGCGCGCTGCGCGCCCCACATCGGTCCGCGAGCCCTTTCCACGCAGAACCACGATCACACGATTCCGATACGTGCTCGCCACCGCAACGGCCTGCACGCCCGCGACGCCGATGAAAGTGTCGGCCAGAATCACGAGGCTGTCGCCCTGCACGGGGCCCTCGAGAAACACGAACAGAAACTTCTTTCGTACTTGAATGAGCGGAACGGCGCGGCCGATGAGCTCGAGGTCCGAGCGCGCGATACGCTCGTACTCGATCTGCCGCAGGCTTCGCATGTTCGCGAGCGGCAGAAGATGCGCATACGCGCTCACGTCTCTGCGCGAGGTCGATCGCGTAAGCCCGTTCGTGTCGGTCTTGATACCGAAACAGAGGGCCGTGGCGAGCGGCGTGGGGATCTTGATCTTGCCGCGCACGAGGTACTCGGTCATGATCGTGGCTGTCGCGCCGAGCTTCGGCCGTATGTCGGAGTACGCGGCGGACGACGGCGTGAGAAGCGGATGATGGTCGATCACGATATCGGCATCGGGAATCGTGACGCCGTCGAAATGATCCGGCTGGGCATCGACGATGGCAACCTTCGAATAGCTCGACACGTCGATCTTATCCAGGCGTTCGCTCTTGATCTTGAGAATGCGCACCATGGCGCGGTTGTCGAGCCGCTGGATCTCGCCGACATGCGCAACGGCGCTCGACTGCACCTTTCCCGTCACGATGCGTTTCAGCGCCCAGGCGGAAGAGAGCGCGTCCGGGTCCGGCTTCATGATGATGAGAAGACGATCCGATGGCGAAAGAACCGCGTAGAGGTCCTTCAGGTGTTTAGGGGTGCGCGCCATGTGATCCGATCGTTCGTAACGCTCAGAGCTTGCCCGGATTGAGACCGTCGAGCTCGGGGAGCACGAAGAGGCCGTCTTTACGGATCAGGCGGTCGTCGAAATAGACTTCGCCGCCGCCGTACTCGGGCGTCTGAATCAGGACCATGTCCCAGTGAACGGTGGAGCGGTTCGTGTTGTCGGCGTCGTCGTAGGCGCTGCCGACCGCCATGTGAAGCGAGCCGCCGATTTTTTCGTCGAACAGGATGTCGCACATGGGATTCTTGATCTTCGGGTTGAAACCGAGCGAAAACTCCCCGACATAGCGCGAGCCCTTATCCGAATCGAGAATCTTCCCGAGCGCTTCGTCGTTCGAGGAGGAGAAATCGACGATTCTGCCGTCCTTGTAGACGAGCTTGATGTTTTCGAACTTCGTCCCGTGGTAGATCGTCTGCGAATTGAACGCGATCACGCCCTGAATGCTGTCTTTGACCGGCGCCGTAAAACACTCGCCGTCAGGAATGTTGCGAAGCCCCGAGCACGGAACCGTGGGGATCCCCTTGATCGAGAACTGCAGGTTCGTTTCGCCCGGTCCTTTGATGTGTACCCGATCGGTCGCGTCCATGAGCTTGACGAGCGGCTTCACGGCTTTGCCCATCCGCGCGTAATCGACGAGCACGACATCGAAATAGAAGTCTTCGAACGTATCCGTGCTCATGCCGGCCTGCTGCGCCATCGACGGCGTCGGCCACCGGAGCACGACCCACTTCGTGTTCGGCACGCGCACTTTCCCGTGCACGTTCGCGAACACGTTCTTCTGATAGCTCTGCATCTTCTCGGAGGGAATGTCGGCGAATTCCGTCGTGTTCCACGATCCGCGGATCCCGATGTACGCCTGCGCCTGCTCCATCTGGAAGCGCTCGACCTTGCCGATCAGCTTCATACGCTCTTCGATCTGCTCGGCGCTTCCGATGTTATAGAGATCGCGCTGCACCTGGTTGTCTTTCCAGTGCACGATCGGAATACCGCCGGCGTCGGAGGCGGTGCGGATCAGGGCCGTCACCATCGAACGCGGAATATCGAAGGCTTCGATCAGAACGACCTCGCCCTTCTTGAGTTCGACCGAATGCTCGATCAGCAGTTTGGCGAGCTTGGTCTCTCTCGGGTCGGTCATGATTCCTCCAGAGGGGGGATGTTGCGGCCTACATCTTCGGATCGTGATCCTCGTCGTAGTAATCGATCTGATCGATCGGAAGCACGACGGTCGACGCGATGTTCGTAAGATGGCCGGCGATTCGTTTGTAGTAGCGGAAGATCAGCGCGTACGCCACGA
This sequence comes from Gemmatimonadota bacterium, assembly GCA_013002425.1. Classification (GTDB taxonomy): domain Bacteria; phylum Orphanbacterota; class Orphanbacteria; order Orphanbacterales; family Orphanbacteraceae; genus JABDJQ01. The sequence continues at coordinate 7,124 of JABDJQ010000596.1, read as the reverse complement.
TGTTCCGAAAGGTCTTATCGGTCGCCATATAGCCGTCGACGTACCTGTCGCACAGCTTTGCGAGCGGTCCGTTGGTTTCGATGATCTTGCGGGCCCGGCTCTCGTCCTGCTCGCGAAAGCTGTCGACCGAGAGGTTCATCATTTCGAGGATCTGCTCGCGAATTGCGAACAGCTGCTTCAGATCTTCCTCCGGACCCTGGCCCGGCACCAGCAACTCCACGGCTTCGAACATGTTCTTGCAGTAATCACCGATCCGCTCCGCGTCCTTTACCACGCTCATCAGAATCAGCGATGCCGGAATGTCGCTCTTCGGATTCACCGTGAGATGCTCCACGATGCGACGGCGGATCCGCTGCTGCTGCAGATTGATGTTGTGATCGACGTCGTAGAACTTCTGCTTCGTCGAACTGATCTCCTCGCCGGCGATCCAGCGGTCCGTCAGCTCCTGGAACATGTAACGTCCGTCGACGAGCATGCCGAGAAAGTCTTCGCTCATCTGCGAAAGCAACGATTTCCCGGACCAGATTTTCATCAGTTGCTTGAACATCGTCGTCGATTCCCCCGGCCTAAGCGCCTTTGATCATATTGTATACGAGAACCATCACGAGTGGGAGTCCAAAGAAGATGCCCAGCACGTAGGCGAGCGCGTACCGCTTCGACTTGACCGCCATGGACGCGAACCTCTTCGCCATGCGGGGGGGCAGCACACGAAGCGCCGGAATCGCCAGGAAAATGATCATCCCCGAGACGTTGAACAGGAAGTGAACGATCGCGATCGTGAGCGCCTCGGGGCGGTCCGCCGCCAGCGAAGCCAGGATCGAGGTGAAGGTGGTGCCGATGTTCGCCCCCATCGTGATGTAGAAGACCTGCTGAAGCTGCACGAGGTTCGCCGCGATCAGCGGGATCATGAACGAAGTCGTGATGCTCGAAGACTGCACGAGAAACGTAACGACGAACCCGAGCAGAATCCCGAACACGGGGCTTCGCGTCACATAGCGGTCGATGACGTTTTCCACCGTGGAAGTCAGCGTCGCCCGAAGCACCTTGACGAGCCCGCTCAAACAGAAAAAGAGCAGGCCGAGCGACAGCACGATCAGCACGATCGCGGCAACCTGCGACGAGAAATGCATCGTGCTCGTATCGCCGGTCAGAAAATGCTGCATCCACTTCACGACCGGTTTCGTGATTAGTTTCACCGGGCTCGTGAATTCGGCGCCCGACGAAGTGCCGTGCAGAAGCGATGTTGCCCAGGTCGCCGTCTTTCTCAGGAAACCGGTCGCGATTTCGAACGGCAGGAACATCATCACGAGCATGAAGTTGAAGAAGTCGTGCACCGTAGCGCCCGAGAAAGCGCGCTCGAACTCCTCGTCGCGGGTCAGGTGCCCCATCGAAACGAGCGTGTTCGTGACCGTGGTCCCGATGTTCGCGCCCATGATGAGCGGAACGGCCGCCTGCACTCCGAGCGTGCCCGCGGAAACCAGACCGACCACGAGCGACGTCGTGAACGACGACGACTGCACGAGCGCCGTCGCGAGGATTCCTACGAAAAGACCTACGAACGGATTTTCGGTATGTACGAAGAGCGATTCGGCGAACTCTTTTCCGAGCAGCTTGAATGCCCCGCTCAGCAGCGAGATGCTGAGCAGAAAACCGTACAAAAGGAAAACGATGGAGAGGATGTTCTTGAGTTGTCGTGCTCTTCGCATGATTCCCGTGGTCATCTTTCGACGCGAGACGTTCCGCTCTTTCGACTATGGAGAAGGCGATGCGACTGCTCGAGCCCGCGAAGTGACCGACCGCCGGCTTTCGCCGTCCGCAGAAGAAGACTTAATCATTTCTTAACAATTGGAAACGGTCCGGAAACGGTATCAAATTACGCGAGGTTTGGAATCTGATTTCTTTCTGAATCGAACGTCACCGCGCCCGACGCCAGATTTCACCCTCGCGCCGGGCCCGGCCATGCTTTTCGAGCCGGATCAGGTGGGCGAGAACAGAGCGCTCGGCGAGCGCGCGCAGCTCCGTCGATACGTCCGTATATGCTTTCTGCACAATCGTTTGAGGCGTCGCCGGGCCATTCTCGAGCACACCCAGAATGGCGCTTTCACGGGCCATCCTGTGATCCACGTAACGGCCGATCAGCCCCGCCGGGTCGCCGACCACCGCGCCGTGCCCCCCGATCAGGATCCATGCGTCCAGATCTCGCAGCGTCTCGAGAGAGGCGAGATAGTCGTCCATGTCGCCGTGCGGTGGATTCACGAGCACGGAACCGTGCCCGAGAACGTGGTCTCCCGCTACCAGAACCCGGGTCTCCTCTTCGAGAAACGCCAGGTGCCCGGGCGCGTGTCCCGGCGTGTGCACCGCGCGCAGAATCCGCTCTCTCGGGCCGGCGAGACGGATTCGTTCACCGTCCTGTAGCGCGCGATCGACAGTCACGCCCGGGAGCAGATCGATCGTGGCCTGATGCGCCTCGACGGGGATAGAGTACCGTTCGCGCGCCGCCTGCACGGCCCCGACATGGTCGGGGTGGTGATGCGTCAGCAGTATCCGCGACGGACTTCGTCCCTTCACCGCCAGATCGTCGATCATCGCGAACAGCACGCGTTGCTCGTCCGGGTCCTCGGGTGCGGGATCGATGACGGCCATCTCCCCTTCTCCGAACAGAATCGTGTTCGTGTGCGTCGCCGGGGGAAGAGTCCGCGTCTGCAGCGGGACGAGCACGATTCCTTCGAGGATCTCGATCCGCCGGGTCGGCTCCCCGTGCGCTCCCCGTTGCGCGAGCGCGCGCTCCGCGATTTCCGCGAGACTACCCCCGGGCTCGATCGCTTCGAGCGTGGCGCTGGTGGGCGGTACGAGCAGCATCTCGAGCGAGCGCCATCTCGCGAGGGCATCCCCCGCGGACATCCACTCCCAGCCCGCGATTTCGGGGGAGCGAAGGGAGATCTCTCTCTTCTCTCTCACATCGGCGAGAAAGAAGTGCGTGTCGAACCGCCGAAGCGAGAACGGGGGCGTCAGCCAGTTTCCGCAGGGCACCATCCCGCGCGCGTCGAGGGAGAGGCCCGAGTCTTCGAGCAGCGTCTCGAGCCCGGTCCCTTCGCGATCGTACCGGTCCCAGAGCGCGCGCTGCTCTTCGGGCGGAATCGCCGGCTCCGTGAGCAGTATTGACGTCTCTTCGAAGAGTTCGCGGAGCGCCGCGGCCCGCAGGCCGCCAGAATCGCCTCCCAGGATCGGGAGATCGACATCCGCGCGATCGACAACCCCGCCGGGAAAGCCGTGAAAGCCCCCGAGAAACGGCTGCTGCGCCGAGCGTCGTACCAGCAACAGGTCGTCCCCGTCTCGCAGCACGACGGTCGCCGCCCGGCGCGGCTTTCGGGCCTTTTCGCTCGTTATGCGGGTCAGATCACCCACCCTGGTACTCCGTGCCCCTCAGAGGCCGAAATCCGTGAATCATGGTGCAAGGAGTCGAAATATGACAACTTTGGTACACACATTCCTCGATTCGCTCGCTTCCCGAGTTGACGCCGGAAGCGGCTGTTTTTGAAAGAGTTAGAAACAGTGCCGGGGATTCGGTCACCACTTGCTAACTTTGGTTGTCAGTATAATTTTTTCATAGGGGTGGCCTCTCGCACCCTCCCCGGCTTCCAATCCATGTTAAATACAACAAATCCAAGTCGTTGTCCGCCAAAATTCTTTTATTCCGCACCCCTTGCAATACTGGCACAACCGTTGCATTAACCTAGGTCAGGCCGAACGGGAGACCGGCCTGAATTGAATACCTCGGCTTCGCATGTTGTTGCTTTCCTCAATGGGGGAGCGTGGGGAGGCAGTGACTCCGCCGAGGATTGAAAGGGAGCCTTCGGGCTCCCTTTTCTATTGGTACAGAAGCCTCTCACCGAACCCCGGGAGCCAAAAAGGCTCCCTTTTCTATTGGTACAAAAGCCCTGAGGCCGAACCCCGGGAGCCAAAGGGCTCCCTGTCTCATTGGTACCGATACCCGAAAGTCCACTCCCGGGAGCCAAAAGGCTCCCTTTTCTATTGGTACCGAAGCCCTGAAGCCCATCCCCGGGAGCTTCGCGCCCCTTTTCTATTGGTACCGAAGCCCTGAGGCCCATCCCAGGGAGCTTCGCGCCCCTTTTTCATTCCCTCCCTTTCCCCTGTCCCGACGGTCGATTATACTCTGCAGGAATCGCGGCAAGAACCCCGAACGAAGCGAGTCCTTCACTTGACCAGAAGTTTCAGCAAGGCGCCCTCGAAAGAAATCCGCGCCCAGGTCGGCGTTCAGATCGAGAGCGATTTCAGCTCACGACTGGTCGGCTATCTGCGCGAAAACGGGTACAAGATCCAGGCGGGCGACACCACGATCAAACTCGCGGCCGAGTTCGGGTTCTGCTACGGCGTCGACCGGGCGATCGAGTATGCATTCGCGGCGCGCCACCGCTTCCCGAACCGCCGGATCTGGCTTACGGGCGAGATCATTCACAATCCGGGCGTCAACGAACGGCTGCGCGAGATGAAGATCGATTTCCTGCCGAATACCGATGACAAGAACGTGCGCTATGCCGACCTGGCGAAGGACGACGTGATTCTGATTCCTGCTTTCGGCGCGGACTCCGAAGAGATGACGTTCTTCCTGAACGAAGGGTACGAGATCGTCGACACGACGTGCGGTTCGGTGCTGAACGTCTGGAAGCGCGTCCGGAAGTATGCGAACGAGGGTTTCACGGCGCTGGTTCACGGGAAGTACGATCACGAAGAAACGATCGCGACCGTTTCCCAGGTATGCGCGGAGTCGCCCGACGGCCACTACCTCGTTGTCCTCGATCTCGATGAAGCGAGGGACCTTGCCGCGATGATCGTGTCGGGAGACTGGAGCGACTTCGACCGGAAGTTTCCGGCTCACGCGCGGAGCAAAGACTTCGACCCGGCCCGCGATCTGATGCGGATCGGCGTCGCGAACCAGACGACCATGCTCGAATCGGAGTCGCGCGAAATCGGTGAGATCGTGCGCGCCGCGATCGCCGAGCGCTACGGCGCCGGCGAAACGGAGTCGCACTTCCTTTCGTTCGACACGATCTGCAGCGCTACGGAAGATCGTCAGCGCGCGGTGAAAGAGCTTCTTTCGGACGGTGTCGATCGCATGATCGTAATCGGCGGGTACAACAGTTCGAACACGGGGCATCTGCTCGAACTGTCGAGCGCGGTGATCCCGGCGTATCACATCGTCGACGCCGGCTGCCTGATCACGGCCGACCGCATCATCGCGAAGCCGAACGGCCGGGAACCGGTCGAGATGACGGACTGGCTCCCCGAGGGACCGCAGGTGATCGGCGTGACCGGCGGCGCTTCGACGCCCGACTCGATCGTGGGCCTCGTGATCGAGCGCATTCTGCAGCTTCGCGGCGTGCCGCTCCCCTCGCTCGATTAAAACGCCTTCAGCAATTCCTCTACAGCCTTCTCGAGTTGCGGATCCGCGCCCGAAACCCAGTCGTTGTACCGGTTCTCCACATGGAAGTCCGGCTTGCGGCCGTTGTTCTCGAGGTTTTCGCCTTCGAGCGTGAACGCGCCCCACGACGGCTTCCGGAACGTCGACCCGTCCATGAGCCGCAGGTTGCTCGTGCCGATCACGGAACCCGCGGTCGGGATCCCCACGATCGGGCCGAGGCCGAGCTTCCGAAATCCTTCCGCGAGAATCTCCGCGTTCGAGTAGGAATGATTGTTGATGAGCAAAGCAGTGGGCTTCTCATAACCGTACGAGCGCATCTTGGTTTCCGATGTCAGCGGGAGGCCGCGGAAATTGCGCAGGAGGAACGGCTTCCGCTCCAGGATGCCGAGAATGTGAACCGCGGTATAGCCGCCGCCGTTGTAGCGCACGTCGAGAATGGCGCCGTCTTTGCCGTCGGCCATCGTGACGAGCTCGCGCCGGAAGCGGCGAAGCGGGGCCGTCCCCATCGAGCGAATGTGAAGATACGCGAGTTTCCCGTCGCTCCATTCGTCCACCATTTCGCGGCGCTCCTCGACCCACTCTTCGTACAGGAGCCCGATGATCGTATTGCGCGTGACGGGCTTGATGCGCAACGTCCGCGCCCCGCGCCCCGAAGCGCTCGAGGCCACTTCCACTTCGACACGCTTCCCCACCTTGCGCTCGAGCAGCGCGTAGAGGTTCGTCCCCGGCGTGAGCTTCACGCCGTCGATCGCGATCAGAAACTCGCCCGCCTCGATGCGCGCGTCGTCCTGATCAGACGGGCCGTCCGGCACGACGGACGCCACGCGATACGAGCCGTCGTCCACCATGCGCGGAAAGTCGAGCCGGATGCCGAGATCGCCCGTGAAATTATCTTGTGAGGACGGCGGCGCGAAATTCAGGTGCGAAGCGCCGAGCTCGCCGATCATGAGAAGCATGAGCTCCTGGTAGTCCTTCGTGGTCCTGGCGAACGGAAGCAGCGCTTCGTACTTCACACGTATTTCGTCCCAGGATGCGCCGTGATAATCCGGATCGTAGAACTGGTCGTCGAGGAGCGACCATCCCTCCAGAAACATCTGTTTCCAGAGCGCCACCTGGTCGACTTCCATTGCGGCGTCGAACGAAACCGATTCGCGGCTCTTCGATCGCTTCTCCGCGTCGACGGAATAGATCTTTCCGCCCTCTTCGTACCAGACCGTGTTCCCGTAAGCGTGCAAGCTCCCCTTCGACTTCTCGGACGTCGTGAGCTGCACGAGCTCCTTGTCTTTTTCGTCGCCGGTCGGATAAGCCCACAGATCGTAGCCGTCGAGCACGTTCGCCGAAAAGACCAGATGGCCCGACTCCGTGAATACCGGGTCGAATTAGTTCGCCGCGATTCCCGGGTACGCGCGCATGCGAAGATCGATCCGATCGAAATCGATCACGACCGGAGTGACTTCGTCTTTCTTTTTCTCTTTCTTCTTCTCCTTCGCATCCTCGTCGTCATCTTCGGGTTCGTCGTAAAGGGAGTCGAGAACGTCCTCGTCGAACTTCAGTTCTTTGTCTTTCAAACGTACGCGATACGTGTCGATTTCGTCGTCGAACGAGGAAGTGAAGTAGATGTACTCGCCGTCCGGCGACCACACCGGCCGCTGGTTCGATCGCGAAAGCCAGCTGATCGCTTCAT
>JABDJQ010000584.1 GCA_013002425.1 Gemmatimonadota bacterium | reverse complement strand
CGTCCGTACTCCCGCTCCATCTCCTTGTTCAGTTCCTCGAGGGCGACCTCGATGGAAAAGACTTTGTAGCCCGGCTCGGGCTCGGTCATCTCGATCTTTTTGAATTCAGTCACTTTCCTGTGGCTCCTGTTCGTGCGAGAGGGGGGATTCGAACCCCCACGAGTCTCCTCACTGGATCCTAAATCCAGCGCGTCTGCCAGTTCCGCCACTCTCGCTCCCGTACGTAGCAGAACGGGGATGTGGTATCCCGTTCTTATACCAAGCAGGGCGCGGTACCGTCAAGGAGAGACGCGGTCTAATCGATTGAATCGCAATGTCTTGACTGAGCGTGAGAAAAAGTAACCGCGGGAGGGTGGTCTGTCAAGGCGCGGCGCCTGCACGGGTTACTGGGCGCCCTTGCCCGTCAGCACGACCCAGACCGTCTTCACGAGAATCATCGCCTTCGTGGCGAATCCGCGTGTTTCCAGATAGCGAAGATCGTGATCGAGCTTCGTGCGGACGTCGTCGACAGACGTGTCGTACTTGTGGTCGACCTGCGCCAGACCCGTAATACCGGGCTTGACGCGCAGGCGGAGCGCGTAGTCCGGAATCTGTTCGACCAGGTCGCGCACGAACGTGGGGCGCTCGGGGCGAGGCCCGACCAGGCTCATGTCTCCCTTGATCACATTATAGAACTGAGGCGTTTCGTCGATTCTGAGCTTCCGGAGCACCCTGCCGAGCGCCGTGATCCGGGAATCGTTCTTCTTCGCCCACATCGGGCCGGCGTGATCCTCGGCGCCGTCGACCATGGTGCGGAACTTGTAAATAATGAAAGGACGGCCCGGAAGGTCGAGCGTGCGGCGGTCGTAGACGTCGTAGAACTCGTTCGGACGGTTCGCCGCGGGAAGATGGCGCCGGTTCATGCCGATGCGGACCTGACGATAGATGACGGGGCCGGGCGACGAAAGGCGAACGAGAAGAGCTGTAACGGCATAGAGGGGAAGAAGCGCGATCATGGCGATCGCGGCCACAGTCCGGTCGAAAACGACCTCGAGCAGCGAATCGTGCTGCGGGCCTTCATCGCGCGGGGCCAGAAGGCCGCGCTGTTCACGTGCTTCTCGCAGGTTGATGACGCGGAACGCCGAGCGGCTCAAGTGCTGTTCTCCCTGGTTGCGACGATTCGACTGAGAATCCGGTCTTCTCATTTCCGACAGACCTCTCGACCCGAGTATCGTCAGAACACGCGCCCGAGTTGCGCACGTTCTTTCGACACAGGCAATTAGGAAAAGGTCACACCCGCGAAATCCAGGGCAGTGAACGACAGGAGGATGCTAGCCCTCTCGACTCGACCTGTCTATAGGATATCAAATACCCGGTAGGCGGGTCAACGCGTACTTGGGGAGTTAATCAGAAGTTTGGCAACGAGTTAGGGCTATTACCTACGGCCCGATCGCAGTTGTGGTAAATGCCTGGACGGCCGAGAAGCCCGTGGCGCCGCTCTCGTTGGTGGCCTCGATCTGATAGAAGTAGTTCGTGGCCTCCGTGAGACCCGTCACGCTGATCGAGTGCGAAACGGCAAGCTGATTGTGCGAAACCGTCTGATTCAGAAGCGGTTGATCCGCGCTGTATTTGATGTCGATCGTGGTCGGCACGTCCGTCGTGAACGTGATGACGGCCACGTTGCTGCCGACGGAAACCGCGAGATTCGCGATATTCGGCAGCGCGGCGTCCCCGAACACGGCCTGCACGGTATTGCTCCGCGTGGAGCGACCGGCGCGGTCCGTGACTTCCAGGAAGTACTGCACGAAATACGGCGTTGTTGTCACCTGCGGATAATGCGTGAAGCTGTTGGCCTGTACGTTGTTGATGATCTGGACCAGGCCGAAGTTGCTCGGATTCGGGTTCGTCTGGTTCGTCGAACCGAAGAAGTAGAGCGCGTACGACGCGAAGTCGGGATCCGGGCTCTGCGCCCAGGAGAGACTTACGTTCTGATTCGCCTGATCCACCGACGGGCGCGAAAGCGCCAGGAACGAGGGATCGAGGTCGGTTGCGGTCGCGCTGGCGACGAGCGAGCCCGTCGCGAGTCCGCCTTCGTCCACGACATAAATTCGATAATAGTAGACCGTCGCCTGCAGCGCGGTTTCGTCGAGGAAACTCCGCGTATCGATTTCGCCCGCGATCACCGAGAGGAGTTCGTCCGTGCGGCTCACGGCCTCCGAAGTCGCGCGATACACCTCGTACGAGGCGAAGTCGTGCACGGTTGCCGGGCTCACGGCCGACCAGGTCAGACGGACTGAAGTGGAGGGGGAGTCGACCGCCGCAACCGCGAAGCTTTCGACGCCGGCGGGCGCCAGGTTCTCGGTTGTCGCGCTCACTTCGTTCGAGCGCGCGGTCAATCCTTCCGCGTCCTCCACGAAGACGCGATAATAGTAAGTGGTTGCGTCGAGCAGATTGAGCGAGTCGACGAACGAAGTCACGGACGCGTTGTTCAGGATCGCGATGACCTGATCGTCTCCGTCACCTTCGACGCTCGGCACGTTCCCCCGGTAGAGGATGTATCGCGAGAAGTCGAGGTCTTCGTTTTCCGTCCACTCGAGCGCCACCCAGTTCGTGCCGAGCTCCGTCGGACCCGAAAGGACGACGGGAGTCGGATCGCCCGACGGATTGCCGATGATCGTGAGACTCGTGGTCGAACGCGCCTCCGCTGCGACATTCCCCGCGCGATCGGTGAAGTTCCCGCGAACGACGGCTTCGTCCACGACGAGATCGGGCGAAACCACGTACCAGGTCCGGTAGTCGAGTGTCGACGGCGACCAGGGGAGAGGTACGTTCGCGGCAATGCCGTCGACCGTGAAGCTCGCCGTGCCGCCGCTTTCCCCGGTTCGCAGAACGACCAGGATCGAATCGCCCGCCGTCAGCACGGCGCCGCCCGAGTTTTCGGTAACGGAGAGAATGCGGGCGACCCGGTCGAGCGTGATGTCGTCGGAAATGACCGGCGATTCCGCGCCCGACACCGTTCTGAACTGAACGAACACGGAGCGGAGCCCTTCGCTGTCCTCGAGCTCCCAGAGCTCGTCTCCCGCGAACGGGATATACGCGGCGGCGGACAGATCGGCCGTGTGAGCGATGCGGAGCGAGGTCACGTCTTCGGGCGTGTTGAACGAAAGATTCACGATTCGACTGTTCGTGTACGAAGCGCCGTCGTCGATCCGCAGAGTGAAAATACCGGGGGTCACGGCGAGCGCGCCCGACGGATCCGAAAGAAGTCCGCCCGTGCCCCGTGAGGTTACGAAATATGTATAGGTCCGGTTCGGAACGAGATTGAGATCCGTGTAGCTTGCCACGACGGGTTCGCCGACCATGATCGTATCCGGGTTCGCGTCATCGAAGCGGAACACGCGGTATCCCGCGACATCATCCGCGGAAGAGACTTCCCACGTCAACTGTACGGAACTCTCGCCGAGCGCCACGACGAACAGGTCGGTAGGAGTGGGGGGCACGAGAAGGGCGCCGGGGAGAGAAGTCGGTGTCTCGTCGCTGCCGCAGCCGGCGCCGAAAGCGAACGCGAGCACGACCAGCAGACTTGTCATGATATGAAGTCGAGACATCGGTTCCTCCTAGAACGCCAGTCGGACCCCGACGCCGTTCGTGCCGGTCGGGGTCGTCAGAAAACCGAGTTCCGGGCCCGTATCGCCCGGCGCGGTTGCCGAAGGCTCACTCAGAAAAACGGCATCCAGAATCGAAGCGGCCCAGATCGCGCCCGTCGCGATCGCCCAGATGTTTCGCCGGTCGTACGCGTCGCTCCTGTCGTTCGCGGAGCGCGTCAGGCGGCGGTCGAGGTCCGCGGCAAGCTCGGGCGTCAGCAGCGACGCGTTCTCCAGTTCGGTCCGCTCGCGGTTCAGAATATCGGCCCGATCGCCCTCTTCCTGAAAATCGGCGTGAGAATGCAGCGCGGTGGACCCCGTCGCGATCGCAGCCCCCGCGTAGAGAACGGCGCGCCAGTTCCGCCCCGTGTACGCCTGCCCCATGCCTGGGAAGAGCGCGGAGCGGAGCGCCCGCCGAAGGGGCGTCTTGCGGTTCATTCCGATCAGGATCACGTTGTCGTTTCCGCGGTTCAGATCGAGGCCGCTGTGAAAGAAAACGGCGTCGATCAGATTCGCGGCCCAGAGCCCGCCCGTTACATAGAGAGCGAGGTTGCGATCGCGCCGCGCGGCATTCGATTGGATTTCGAGCGAGAAGACCGTATCGACGAGCAGGGCGAGATCTTCATTCGACACTTCGCCGGAAAGCGCCGCTTCTTCGAGCACGCCGCGCGCCTCCTGGTAGATGTCGTGCCGATCCTGATAGCGCCGGTCGAGAACGAGGCTCGTGGCGCCGTATCCGATACTCGCGCCGCCCCAGATCAGGCCGGCCGTCTTCCGATGGCCGGAGACCTGCCCCGAACCCGGAACGAGGAGCGACTTGAAGAAGCGCTCGACACGCAGCGACGAGATATCGGGGAGGAGCGTCAGGCGGTCGTCACGCGAGCGAAGTTCGATCGCGCCGACCCTGTCTTCGTACCCGGGAAGCGTCACGTGCACCCGATAGCGGCCGTGCAGCCTCTGGGGAAGCGGGACGGGAGTGACGCCGCGGAGACTCGTGGGGCCTTCCAGATCGACGAAGCCGCCCGAAGGATATGTCCAGATGGAAAGTTCCTGCGCACCGGCCGGGGCGGGCGTCAGCAGTGAGATTGCGAAGAGGAAGAACAGCAGGCCGAGGGCCCGCGCGTTCGTAACGATCGAGATAAGACGCATCAGTCCCGCGGTTCCTCCCTGGTGAACTCGAAAGCAGGCCGGAGTATAGATTCGGGCGAAATCCATGTCAAGGAAACGCCTTCTCTCCATTACATTTCGGCCCTTTCGAGACGTATCTTGACCGTCACTTCTCGAGGAGCGTCCAGGCATCGTCGCCGACCGCGACATGCGGGGCGTTCTCGAGAGGGAGCCGCTCGCCGAGCGGCAGAAACGAGCGGCCGCGAACGGTGGCCGCCAGTCGCGACTCGACCTGGTCGAGGCCCGAATAGTGCCGCCAGGCGGAGACCGGGGGGAGCGGAACGCGCGGCTGCCCGGGATCGATCTCCCACGGGTGTGTGTAGAGGTTCAGGAAGCGTCCGGCGCGCCGATGCCGCGCGAGCGCCCATCGGAAGAGCGGCCAGGGGAGCAGCCTGATATACCCGCCGCCCGAAATCGGCAGCTCGTTTCCCGCCACCCGAACCGTGCTCGCGGGAAACTCGGCCATCGTGAGACCGCCGAGTTCGAGAACGACCGGCTCGGCCGGAAAGCCCGGAATGCCGTAGCGATCGTGATGGATGGGAAAGATGCTGGAATCGTACTCGTAGCCGAGCTCGGCCAGGATGCGAAGGGCCCACAGGGAGCGTGCCGTGATCGAAAAAGTGGGCGCTCGATATCCTCGTACGGCCACGCCGGAGGCGTCTTCGACGGCCTGCTTCGAACGGCGCGCGTCCTCGCGAAACTCGTCGCGCGAAAGGTCGTAGACGAGGCGGTGCATACGGCTGTGACTGCCGAGTTCGTGGCCGCGCTCCGCGATGCTGCGGATCAGCGGACCGTTCCGCTCCGCGTACCATCCGAGCGTGAAGAACGTCGCGCGCACGCCCCACTCGTCAAAGAGATCGAGCAGGCGTTCCACGCACGGGGCGGCGCGTCCCGACCGCGCGTCCCATTCCGAGACGTCGATTCGTCGTTCGAAGATCGTCGCGTGAAAATACTCTTCCACGTCGACGGAAAGGGACTCGCGTCCTCGGGTTTCGGTCAAAACGGTCTCCTGATCGCGGGAACGTTTTCATCCGGTCCTTGCGGGCCGGCTCGGTCGTGGGTATTCTAGCAACAATTTCCTGGAGGTTTCTTTGTTCCTGCACTTTCTCCGTCGACGGCTTCCCCTCTTCTCGGGCGCACTGCTCATTCTGTTCGCGGGATGCGGCGGCGAGAAATCCGTGTCGGAGTCCCCGCGCGCCGTGCGCGGCTCGTCAGGCGGAACGATGATCGTCGGCATGGATGCCGACGCCGACGCGCTCACGCCCCTCATGAGCTCGTCCGCCTTCGCAGGCGACATCGCGGGCCAGATCTTCGCCGGCCTCGCCAAGACCGACCCCGACATGGCAGGCTACTCTCCCTGGCTCGCGGAGTCATGGGAGTTTTCGAACGACCGGAAGGAACTCACGTTCTTTCTTCGCAGAGACGCGTACTGGCACGACGGCGTGCCGTTCACGGCGGAAGACGTCGCGTTCAGCGTCCCCCTCTACAAGAGTCCCGAGATCGCGTACGGATCGATGCGGTGGCTGCGACACATTACCGAAGTGACCGCCGTCGACTCCTACACGGTCCGATTCCGGTTCGACGCCGTGTATCCCTATCAGCTGACCGACGCCAACGTGGCGACCCCGCTTCCGAAACATATCCTCGGCGAGGTTCCGATCAACGAGATCCCGACGCACCCCTTCCATCGGAATCCCGTCGGCACGGGCCCGTTCAAGTTCGTGAAGTGGGAGCCGCAACAGTCGATCGAACTCGAAGCGAACGAGTCTTTCTTTCTCGGGCGTCCGCCGCTCGACCGGGTCGTATTCAAGGTCGTGCCGAGCCAGACCAACCTCGTGACACAGCTCAGAACCGGCGACATCGATTTCTATCCCAAACTTCGCCCGGAAGCGTACGAGGATCTGCAGGACGTGGATCATCTTCGCAAGCTCCAGATTCCGAGTCGCGTTTACTATTATTTAGGCTGGCAGAACGCGAGCCCCTTCTTCAGCGACCGGAACGTCCGGCGCGCACTTACGATGGCGATCGACCGCGAGTCGATCGTGAAGAACCTCGTGAAGGGGAGGGGTGCGATCCTGAACACGCCGATCCTGCCGTTCCTCTGGGCGCACGATCCCGAAGTGCCCGCGATCCCGTACGATCCGGAGGGCGCGAAGAAGCTGCTCTCCGAGGCGGGGTGGGCGGATCACGACGGAGACGGCTGGCTCGACAGGAACGGGACGCCGTTCGAATTCACGATGAAGACGAACGAAAACAACGATCTTCGCAAAGACATCGTCGTCGTGGTGCAGGAGATGCTGGCGAAGCTCGGCATCCGTATGCGGCCTGAAACGATGGAGTTCACGGTCTTCATCGACCAGACGACCGGGAAAGACTTCGAGTCGATGTGCCACGGCTGGAAGCAGGGATCGAAAGTGGACCTTACGAGCATCTGGCATACGCAGTCGATCAACGACCGCTACAACATGGTGAGTTACTCGAATCCGAGAGTGGACGAACTCATGGACCGGGCGGTGACCGAGATCGACCGTGAAAAGGCGACGAAGCTCTGGTCCGAGGTGCAGCGCCTGATCGCGGCCGACGCGGCGTATACGTTCCTGTTCACTCTCGACGATCTTTACGCGATCGACGACCGCTTCCAGAACGTCGAGCTCACGACCTACTCGTGGACGTACAACATGCACGAATGGTCGGTCGATCCCGCACGGCGCAAGTACTGATCCGCATGCGAAGCGTCCTCCTACGACGACTTCTCGGTACGATTCCCCTCGTCTTCGGTATCTCGACGCTCGTCTTCTTCCTCGCGCACGCCGCGCCCGGCGACCCCACGCTTCTGTTTCTCTCCGACGACAGCGACCCGGCCGTGGCCGCGCATCTGCGCCAGAATTTCGGGCTCGACCGTCCGCTGCACGAGCAGTACTTCCGCTGGCTCGCGCGTCTCGCGCAGGGTGACTTCGGACACTCGTTCGCGCAGAAGAGGCCCGTCGCGGAAATCCTGATGGAGGCCGTTCCGAACACGCTTCTGCTTTCCAGCGTGTCGCTCGTTCTTCTCTTCGCCGGCGGAATCGGGATCGGCGTGCTGTCGGCGATTCGCAAAGGCACATGGCTCGACCGCATCGCGACGCTGCTCAGCTTCTTCTTCTATTCGATGCCGAGTTTCTGGCTCGCCCTCATGCTGCTGCTCCTGTTCTCGTATCACTTCGACTGGCTTCCGGCGTCTCAGATGCATTCCCTTTCCTTTCAATATGAAGCATTCTCCTGGTGGGGAAAGCTCGGGGACCGGCTCGTGCACCTCGCGCTTCCCGCGCTCGCCCTTTCGCTCGGTACGCTGGCCGGGGTCGCGCGTTACGCGCGCGCCGGCATGCTCGAAGCCATGCAGCAGGATTTCGTACGAACGGCGCGTGCAAAGGGACTTCCCGAGGGTACCGTGATCTGGAAGCACGCATTTCGAAACGCGCTTCTTCCGATGATCACCCTGCTCGGTCTTTACATTCCGTTCCTGATCAGCGGCGCGGTGATCGTGGAAACGATTTTCGCCTGGCCGGGCATGGGCCGTGTCGCGATCACGGCGATCTTTCAGCGCGACTATCCGGTCGTCATGGCGACCACGATTCTGTCGGCGTGCCTCGTGGTACTCGGGAGTCTTCTCGCCGACCTGCTTTACTCGTGGGCGGATCCCCGGATTCGCGTCCCGTCCGGTCGACAGGCAGCGGGCACGGGAGGGACCCCGCAATGACGGTGCGTACGGACTCCATGACCGGCGCCGGCCGCGCGGTGCGCTTCGCCATCATCCTGCTGGCTCTCACGATCCTCGTGATCGGCCGCGAACGGCTCGCGCCGTGGGGGGGGACGTCGCCCGACCGCTGGATCGCGACGATCTTCGCTTTTCTGCTTCCGGTTCTCGTGGGTATCGAAATGCGTGTGCAGCCGTTCTCGCGCTATTCGTTCCTCCGTGAAACGGCGGCGACCCCGATGGCGCGCGGCGGGATCGGCGCGCTGCTCGGGCTCTACGCGATCGCGATTCTGGCGCCCGTCCTCGCGCCGTACGCTCCCGAAGCCCAGGATCTCGCGAACAAATCGTTTCTGGCGCCCGGGGCGGATCACTGGTTCGGCACGGACAAATTCGGGCGCGATCTCTGGAGCCGCGTGCTCTACGGATCGCGCATCTCGCTCACGATCGGGTTCGTGTCGGTCGCCCTTTCCGTTTCGATCGGAACACTCGTCGGACTTCTCGCCGGGTATCATCGCGGCGTCGTCGATATCGTGCTGATGCGCTTCGCGGATCTGCTTCTCGCGTTTCCCCGGCTCATACTGCTGCTGGCCCTCATCGCCCTTTTTCAGCCCAGCATTTACATGCTGGTCGCCGTACTCGGACTCACGGGGTGGATGGGAACGGCGCGCATCATCCGGAGTGAAACGCTTTCGCTCCGCGAACGCGAGTTCGTACTCGCGGCGCAGGGGTTCGGATTCGGCACACGGCGCATCC
>JABDJQ010000576.1 GCA_013002425.1 Gemmatimonadota bacterium | reverse complement strand
TGCCAGTACCACAGCCCGGTAGTTCATGCGCGACAGGGTTTCGAGGGCGGGCAGCCTGGAAAAGAAGAACCGGAAGTCGCGGGAGTGAATCTCGCGAAACAGAAATAGAAACAGGGTCGCGTAGAAGGCCGCGAGCGCGAAGCCCACGTACGCGAGGATCGACGAGAAGACATGAAATCGGAAGAGTGCGCCCTGGAACAGCGCCTCGTCGGCCTGACTGACGTGCGTGATCGTCAGGCTGCTGATCAGCTGGAACAGGAACGCCGGGCCGATCACGAAAATGCCGACGGCGCGCGAGCCGACCGGTCTCTCCTGGGCGAGGTATACCGCGACGAGCGCGAACGCGATCGAGGTCATCGCTTCGGGCCGGGAGAGGAGCGGCACGTGCTGGAGATGGTACGTCCGTATCACGAGATAGGCGAAGTGAAGCAGCGCGACCGGCATGAGCAGTTCCGTCACGACACGGAAACGGCTCTCCCCTTTCGTAAAGAAGAGAGCGGCGTACCCGACTGCGACGACACCGTACAGTCCGGGAAGCAGCATGTTCAGCACGGGAATCAGAAAATCCATTTGACGATCGGTCCTTGTCTTCCTCGCGAACTACGGAAATCGCGAAATGAATTCGCGGTACGGTTTCAGCACGGAGAATACATGTCCGGAGCCGACGCTGAATCGAAACTCGCCCCGGGCCGTGTTCCATGCCGCGTCGATGCGAACGACCGGCGACGAACGCGATTTCGTCATGCCGAGTCGAACGCCCGCTCCGACGCTGCTCTCGAGATCCGAGAAACGGATCGGCTGGTCTTCGTCCCACGCCCAGCCGGTATCCCAGAATATCGCTCCTCCGAACGCCACTGTCCAGAGCTGAAGGTCCGTGAACCACCGCTCTTCGAGATTGAACAGCACCAGGGACTGGCCGGCCACGTCACGCGACTCGATGCCGCGCAGTCCCGATCCGTCGCCGATGAACCGCTCGAAACCGGGCCTGCGGTTCCAGCCCCGTTCGAAGAGCAGGCGTCCCGCCAGCGTGTGTGACGCCGTCAGTCGTTCATAGTACTGGATGCGCGCCACGAGTTCACCGTCGCGCCACCTGTCGTTCCGGCGGTCGCCCGCGATCGACACGGCGCTCATGAGGAAACGGTGCTCGTCGAGCCGTCCGCTCCAGGCCGTAACGGCCCCCCATCGCCAGCGTGGATCGTTCGTCGCGTAACGCCCCGCCTCGATTCCGATCGAGCGCCCGATTTCGATATCCTCGATCCGCACGAAGCGTTCGAGATGCGTTTCTTCGCGGAACCGGAAGCTGCCCCAGCGGGCGCCGAGCCGAAACAGAGGACCGTTTTCACCGCCCGGCGCGTCGAACGGTTCCGGCCCCTCGTTTGGGGTCGCTTCGAACCGGATGTGGGTCGCGTCTCCCATCAGCAGAAACTGATTCGATCGCCTGCCGAACATCCGACCGAGAAAGGCCGTGTGAAGCTCGTTCGATTCGAAGAACGATCCGATCTCGCGACCGTCATCATATTGAATATTGTCGTCCGAGCGAAAGCGCGAATCCCATCCCATGCTCCACCGCGTGTCGAGCGAATAGAAAGGGCGTATCGCCGCGGCATTCCACTCCTCGCCGAAGCTCCGGTTCTGATAGTTGAGCTCCGCGGTCCAGCGCGTGTCGAAGAGGCTCGGGTCCGAGTAAAGCCCGCCCCACAGGTCGCGTCCGTCCTCGTGTTTCAGCCGCGCGCGGATCCGTTTGCCGTAGCCCAGAAAGTTCGCTTCGCTGAGGCTCACCTCGAACGCGTTCTCGTCACGCGTGTCCTCTTCGGACGAGGCCTTGAACCGTTCGAGCTCGACCTCGAGATTCGTGGTCCAGAGGTCCTGCGTCTCGATCACGACGAGCATGTCGCCGGTCGTGTCTTCGACCGCGACCGCCTTCGCCGCCCCGATGAACGACAGGTTTCTGAGCAGGCGCTCCGTCTCTTCGATGAGTTCCGGATCGTAGAGCTGCCCCGGCTTGACGAGAATCTGCTCGCGCACGACCCGCTCCCTCGTAATGATGTGAAAGCGGTTCAGCACGGGAAACGGAAAACGGCGAAACCCGGGGACGGACGGGTTGAACACTTCTTTTCGAAAGACGAGAACTCTGCCGACCCGGAGCTCCGGGTCGTCCGTGGTCGACCGGGTCGCCTCGAACACGATGCGCGGCGGCGGGACCGGGGCCTCGTCGCCCGCCGCGGCGTCCGCGGCGCAGGCGCTCCCCGCCGCGGCGATTCCCCAGGCCAGCTGGCACGCCAGGGCGGCGATACGGATCGTGGGGGTCAAGAACAGGGTTCCGGTCCTTTCGGTCGGGGCGGTCGTCGGAGCTCTCCCGTAGAGCATCCTATATGCAGCGGGGGCGTCAAGAGGCTCTTTCCGTTGTATTTTTCTTAAGCAATGGCAGAATTCGACTCGTCTCCTTCATTGAACGGCCGAATCGGCCCTACGCCCACGAGGAGGTGGCACAAATGACCAAGCAGTTGACCCGGCTCCTGTCTCTCGGAGCAATCGGTGTCGCCCTGGCCCTTGCAAACCAGGCGACAGTTGCAGAAGCGCAGAATGTCGACCGGAAGATCGCGAAGCAGATCTCGATCATGGAGAAGATCATCGATGAAGCGATGGTGGAGAGCAAGTACGCCCTGGTCGGATCGTCTCATCCGACTCACGGCATCTATCTGGATGGCTACGGCCCCGTTTTCTCGATCGAGGTCGGTCTCGTCGATTCGGAATGGTGGTGGGACAACCACTCCATCTTCAATGGTGACGTTTCCGTCATGACCGACGAGAACGAGGACGGCGACAAGGTCATCACGATCCGCCGTGGGAAGGGAAAGAAATCCGACGACGAATCGCACAAAGAACTCGACGATAACGCGAAATACAGGAAAGTGAAGGAAGAGCTCGTGGAAGTGATTCGCGATTACGGCGACACGATCGCCCGCGCGAAGCCGAACGAGTACTTCACGATCTTCGCTTCTCCGCGCAGCACGTCGTGGGGAGACAACGACTTCCATCGTCTGGTCGTTCGCGCGAAGATGCAGGACATCACGGATTACAATTCCGGGAAGCTGAACGCGGGGCAGTTCCAGGATCGCGTGGAGATCATGGAGTACTGATCGAGCGCGATTGACCCCGGATGGCATTCAAGCGCCGGCTTGGGCCTGTCGATACCTTGGGTTAGAAGGAATCGATATGCTCAAGTCGGCTTTTAAAATTCTGGGGCTGTCCGCCGTCGTGCACATCGGCATCATCTCCGCCGCCCCTCATATCTCCCACAAGATGCTCACGATGAAGATCCGCGAGATCCTGAAGGACAACCGCGGCCGTTCCGACGTCTATATCCGGAACGAGATCGTGAAGTACGCGTCCGACAAGAACATGCAGGTCGAAAGCGACGAGATCCGCGTCTGGAATCAGAACGGGATCAAGATCTACATCGACTATACGCACGAAGTCAAAGTGCCTTTCAAGCCGTACGAAGTCGAACTCAAGTTTGCGCTCCCCCCGAACGTGAATCCTCCGGGCATCAATACCCGCCGCCGCCGCTGATCTTGCGAGCCGGCTTTACGGCCGATCGCAACCGAACACGCAATGCGGCCGAACTCAACGCTCCGCGCCGCTCGTCATTTCCGGCACCGCGATCGAGCCACCCTCGCGAATGATGATCTCCACCGCACCGGCCCGCAGCTCGATCACGGTTTCCCGCGTGCCGGCGTTCGCGGCCGGTGTGCTTCTGGTCTCTCCCTCCACCGTCGCTTCCACTCTCCGGTTCGTCTGCATGCCGGCGGCGGTACTGTTCGGGGCGGCGGGCCGGCTCGCGCCGAATCCCCGCACCGTAAAGAGATCGTCGTCGAATCCCCCCTGGTCTGCGAGGTAGCGTCGCACGGCCTCCGCGCGCGCGCGGCTGAGTGCGAGGTTGTCCGGGAACTCCGCCGTCCGGATGCGGCGTGAGTCCGTGTGTCCTTCGATCGACACGGACCCCGCGTCGAGGCCGCGGATCGCTTCGATGATTTCCTGCAGAGTCGGGATCGCCTGGTCGCGGAGGTCCGCCTTTCCGGTATCGAAGAGGACACTGCCCAGCCTGTAGACGAGCGTGTTTCTGTCGTGCCACTCTCCGAGGCGCACGGGGGCGCTCGTGGAGCGGGTTTCGACGGCACGGCCTTCCGTGTCGAGCCACCGGACGAGCGCGCGGTTCACGAGCGGCCCGTCGAACCCGATCGAATCGATGCGAGCCTTGTACCGCACGGTCCGCTGGAAGGAGCGCTCCACGGTTCCGATGTCCCAGCGCATGTGGGTGCTGTCGCCCACGCTCGAGAGCACGGGGTCTGTCGCCGGCATCCGGTCGATCCGGACGCTTCCGGGGACGAAGCTGAGGCCGGGCGGCATCATGTCCTCGATCGAAACGTTCTGCAGCGGTATCTCGCCGGCGTACACGATCGCGAGCCGGTACTCGAGCGTTTCGGGATCGAACGATTCGACGCGGTCGGCGTCGGGACCGAGATCGTAAATCAGGATTTCCGTGCGCCGGTTCTTCTGGAGCGAGAGCGAATCCCGCCCCTCCGCTTCGGGACGGTCCGCCCCGAAACCCGTTGTCGCGATGCGACCCGCGTCGATGCCGTGGCGCTCCGTGAGAGCGTTCCTGACGGCATGCGCACGCGCGATCGAAAGCTCGTAGTTGTTCGGGAACGCGGCCGTCCGGATCGGGCGGACATCCGCGTGCCCTTCGACGACGGCCGTAAGCGACGGCTTGTCCCGCAGGATCTCGCCGACGACGGCCACGATCGAATCGGCTTCGGTTCGCAGCGACGCCCTGCCCGTGTCGAACGACACGCCGCCGAGCGGAATGCGCCTCGGGGGTCTGCTCTCGCTCACGCGCCGGATCGTCTCCGCGTCGACACCCTTCTCGAATCGAAGATGCGCTTCCTCGGGATCGGGCTCGACGTCGACGCACATGCCGAAGTTGGCGCGCGCCTCGCCGCCCGTGAGGGCATAGACGAAGCGGTGGGTCTCGCCCGTCGCCCGCGTGCGCTCGGGGAGCTTCCATTCGGGCACGCGCACGAGGTGGTCTCCGGGCGCGATCGGATAGAAATAGTATTCGCCGTTTTCGTCCGTGATCGACGTGCGGCCGTCTTCGAGTACGACCACGATTCCCGCGAGTCCCGATGTCTCGAGGTCGCCGCTGTCCGGTTTGCGATCGCCGTCGCAGTCGCGATAGACCCAGCCGCGCAGCGCCGACGGATCGTTCACGGGAAGTACGTTGACGCGCGCTTCCGCCGGACCGGCGTTGACCGCGCCG
>JABDJQ010000574.1 GCA_013002425.1 Gemmatimonadota bacterium | reverse complement strand
GGACAGGAAGGACCCGCGGGGACCACAGGATCGGCCGCCGCGCCGCCGAACGCGCCGAACATCGTGATCATTACGATCGATACGTTCCGCACCGACTTTCTCGGCGCCTACGGCAACCCGCACGTTTACACGCCGCACATGGATCGTTTCGCGCGCGGTGGAACGCAGATGCTTCGCGCGCTCTCGTCGATCCCGATCACGCTTCCGAGCCACGCAACACTCATGACGGGCACGCATCCTGCCACGCACGGGATCTATAATAACGGTTTCGCTTTCGCCCAGCCGGAGCGGAACGTTCTCGCCGGGCATCTGCGCGCGCTCGGATATCGCACGGCTGCGTTTGTTTCCGCGTTTCCGCTTCACGACTCGTTCGGTCTCAGCGCGGGTTTCGACGTCTATGATGACGAAACGGACCAGGCCACGTTTCTGTCGCAGTATCAGTTTCGCAAGTTCTTGAACGAATCTTCCACGGGCGCGATTTTGAAGCGCCAGGGGCGACCGGTCCTGTCCCATCGCGTGGCCGAACGAGCGGGTGAGGGAGTCTGGAATGCAGCACGCGAGTGGCTGGATGCAGAGGGAGATCAGCCGTTCTTTCTGTGGCTGCACTTCTACGACCCGCATGCACCGTATGCGCCGGGCGAAGTGTTCGAAAAGCTGTATGCGGAGAGGACGGTTCTCGGGGGAGGCTACGAACTGGCGGACATCGAAGTTCCCGTTTACGCACGCTTGAAACATGCAAGCGATATGGCGACCTATCGTGCCCTTTATGCGGGTGAAGTCACGCGCATCGATCGGGTGATCGGAGAAATGAGCGCGTATTTCGACAAGCGGGATTGGACCGAGCGCACGCTGTTCGCGCTGACATCGGATCACGGCGAGGGACTGGGATCGCACGACGTGCTTGTTCACACACCCCGGATCTACGAGGAGCAGACCTCCGTTCCCCTTTTCATGCGGGGGCCGGGAATCGAACCGGGCGCGCTGTCAAAGGTGCCGGTCCGGCTCGTGGATCTTGCACCCACACTGCTCGCGTTCGGCTCGCTCCCTCCGCTTCCCGAGACGGACGGCCGTATCGTACACATTGCGGAAGGCAGTGAAGATTCGGAATTTCTGCATGTCGCGGAGACACCGGTCGACGGCGGGCGTCGATCCATTGAAAACGGTGAATGGAAGTTGATTCACGCGCTTCAGAGCGACTCATACGAGCTGTTTCGTCACGCAGACGACCCGGGCGAAACCCGCGACAGAATCGCTGATCGAGAGGCGGACGGCGCATTTCGCGCGCTGCGCGATCTACTGGCAACGATACCCACCGGGCTCGGGACCGGCGACGGCGGCGATCCGGAGGACCTGCCGGAAGCGGCGCGCGAGAAACTGCGCGGTCTCGGCTATCTGAACGACGATTAGAGGAACCACCGAAGGAATCGCATCGTTTTGAATGCCGAATCGAAGAGAATCAAAGATTGTCTCGCCGGGGTCCCGGGCGCCTGGGAAGAAATGATCAAGGTCTACGGGAACCTGGTCTATTCCGTCCCCCGCAACCTCGGCCTCGACGAAGATGCGATCGAGGACATCTGCCAGATCGTCTGGACGGCGGTCGTGACCCAGCTCTCACGTCTCGAGGATCACGGCCGTTTCCGATCGTGGCTTCTTTCGATCACGTATCGCCAGTCCAAGGGCTATGTAAAGCGAATGATCCGCGAGCGCCCGGCGGACCTCGAAGATTTCACCGATCACCCGGATCTGGTCGACGAGGTTTCCATGGCCCGTTTCATCGAAGACCTCGAACGTCAGCGGCTCGTCGTGATCTGCCTCGAGTACCTCGACGACGCCTGCCG
The DNA here is from genome assembly GCA_013002425.1 of Gemmatimonadota bacterium. GTDB lineage: Bacteria > Orphanbacterota > Orphanbacteria > Orphanbacterales > Orphanbacteraceae > JABDJQ01. The sequence goes on along the minus strand of JABDJQ010000574.1, from coordinate 3,987 downwards.
ATCGCTTCTTTCGGCCCTCTATCTCTCCGATGACTCCAGCTACAGCACCATAAGCAGTCAGCTTTCGATTCCGGTCGGCAGCATCGGCCCCACGCGCGCGCGTTGCCTCCTGAAGCTGCGGCAGTTCCTGCGCAGACAAGGACTCGGAATGGAGGACGTATGATTCGTGTATCAGAAATGCCGTCCGCCGCGACTACTTCAGCGGACGTTGGAATCGAGAGGGAGGTGAAATGAAAGTGCCAGTGGGATGGGAAGAGTGGGCCGACTATTTCGACGGCAGACTCGAAGATGAAGACAGAGTGGAAGAACTGCGTGAGATCCTGAAGAGCGGTTCCGAGGCAGCGCCGCATGGCGAAGAAGTCGGAAACCTCATCGAAGTTCTGCGGTCGATGCGACTGCACGAAATGCCCCACGATCTCCGCGATCGATTGATCGCGCACGTACGGGCGGAAGTCGAGTCCGGTTCGAAAGATGCGGACGCCGTAGAGCGCTTTCTGGCGACCCTCTCCTTCGACTCGGGCCGGGAAACAGCCGGTTCCCAGCGCAGCGGCGTCATGGAAGAGGCGCGCACGCTGCTGTTCGAAGCCGGGCCATACGAGGTCTCGATCCGCCTCGGATCGGACGGCAACGGCAGATGGAACGTGTCAGGCCGTGTTTTTGATGACAACGAAGCCTCGCATTCCGGAGGCATGGCGACGCTGCAGGACGAAAGTGCCGGATGGACGGCGCCGCTCGACGACCACGACGAATTCGTTTTCGAGTCGATTCCTGACGGCCGCTACACGCTTACGATCGCGATTGCTTCGCATCGCATCGAGGTCGGAACGATCGAGGTTCCGTGATCGCGTGAGGCCGGAAAGGGGAGGTGTCCGTGTATACTGAGCCCTTTGCGGCCGGATAGTCCCGGTCGACTCCCGGATCGGAGCCAGGCCCGCCGTGTCAGAATCCCGCAAGTCGCATTTCCTCGAGCGCCTCATTCATGAGGCGGCCGGGGGGGATATCACGCGCATACTCGACGAAAACCCCGACCGACTGCAGACGAAACTAGTCGTCCAACTGCGCGATCAAGCCGCCGACCTCGTTCGGCGTGATCCGTCCGCCGCCCTCGCACTCAGTACCCTCGCCATGAAAATCGCCGAGCGCGTGCCTGACAAGCTCGCGAAAGCCTGGGCGTACCGGACTTCGGCCGAGACACGGTTTCTTTCGGGGCGTTTACTCGACGCGCTTCCCGACTACGAGCAATGCGTCGCGATATTCGAAGCGCATGGTGAGGAACATGAAGGAGCGCGAACCAAAGTCGGATGGATGAATCTGCTCGCGATGACCGGGCAGGCCGAGAAGGCGCTCGCCATCGCGGGGACGATTCCGCGGGTCCTGAAACGGCACGACGATCATGATTATCTCGCCAAATACTTCATGAACCTGGGCAATATCCATCTCGGCCGTGAAGAGCACGCGGACGCGCTCGGCCATTACGATACGGCGGACGGATACTTCGAAAAGGGGGGCGCTCCGCCGGTAACCCGGATCGGCCTCTATGTGAATCGCGCGACCGCCTTCGCCTATCTCGACCGGTTCGAAGATGCCGTTCTCGCTTACGAGCAGGCGCGGTCTGCCGCACGCGATGCGGGGGCGGAGCATCTCGCGGCTCAGATCACGCACAATCTGGGCCACGCCTATCTGCTGGCCTCCCGACTCCAGGATGCTCTTCACTCACTCCAGCAGGCGCGCGCGGCTTTCGAGTCAGTAGAGGACGATCTCGAAGTCGCCAAATGCGATCTCAACCGCTCCGAAGCGTATCTTCGCCTGAACATGCCGAAGGAAGCCTTCGAACTCGCGGGCGGATGCGCCGAAGTGTTCGCAGCGAATGCGGTTGCGGGCGATCATGCGATTGCGCTTTCGAATCGCGGAAAGGCGAGCTGGGGAATGGGGGACGCGGAGGCGGGCGCCGAGTCGCTCCGCAAAGCCTACGCCCTTTTTGTTCGCGAGAAAAACACGATTCGCGCGTCGATCGCGGCCTGCCAGCTCGTATTCCTTTATCAGGAGCGGGGGGATACCCGGGAAGCAGATCGCTGGCTCTCCCGGGTTCGCGAAGCGCGCGGGAAGCACACGGTCGCGTCCGCTCTTGTAATGGCCGATCTCGCGGAAGCTGCGGTCGCCGCGGCAAAGGGCGAGGCCGATGTCGCGCTTGCCGTTCTTGGCGGAGCCCGGCGGCGCGCCCGCCGCGTGGCGAATCCGCTGCTCGCGATCCAGATCGACCGGCTCGCCGGCGACCTGTACGAATCACGTGGAGACACGCGTTCGGCCGTTCGTGCCTGGGGGCGGGCGGCGCAGACCGTTGACGAAATGCGGGTGGAGCTCGGCAGCGATCTGTTTCGTGTGTCGTTTCTGGGGAGTCACTCGGATCTCTACGACAGAATGCTCGAAGCAGCCAGCCGCGCCGGACGTCCGGACAACGCTCGTCTGTTTCAGCTCGCGGAAAGTGCCCGGTCGCGCGCACTTCTCGATCAGATGGACGCCAAAGGTGCGTCCGGCGACGCGGACGCGGGCCGGCTTCAGACACTCGAGTCCCGGCTCAGCTGGCTTCGCTCCCGATTCGATACGGTCAGCGTCGAGTCGGGAGACAGCGATCGTCTGCATCGACTCCGGGAGAGGATTCGCGACTGCGAGTCGAAGATCGCGCGGGAGGGAATGCGGACGGAAGAGGGAATCCGCGGTGCCGCCGCGGGCGCGAAGGAAATCTCGTATGAAGAGTGCCGCCGCGCGCTGGGAGTCCGGGAAACGGGCGTCTACTATGTCGTTCTGCAGAAGTCGATCTTTGCGCTCGTCTTCAACCGGGAAACGTCGCGCAGAGTCGCTCTGGACATCACGCCGGTCGAGGTGACGAAGCTCGCCGCGAGGCTTCGCCGTCATCTCGAGCAGTTTTCGATGCCGGCCTCTTTTCTCGCCCGGCGCATGAGCCGCCTGGAGTCCGACGCCGATCGGATCCTGCGGGAACTGGGCGACGCCCTCTGGTCGCCGCTCGCCCGATACGTGAAAACGCGCCGAGTCGTCGTTTTTCCCCATCGCATGCTGCACGGGCTTCCCATACCGGCGCTCCTCCCGCACGGAGAAGCGCTCCTGCAGCGACACTCGTTTCGATACGGTCTTGCGTTCTCGATCGATCGCCATCTGCGAAACGCGCGCGGGGCCGACAACGGAACGGCGCTCCTGAAGGCGTTTCCGCAGCCGGGGTCCGAGACGGTGGGCGACGAGATCCGGGCGATTCGCAGAGAACTGTCCCGTTACCGGCTCGCACGATCCGGAAAGGGGGCCAGGGGAATGCTGCGGGCGCTTGCGGAAGCCGATGTCGTTCACATCGCGACGCACGGCGAGTTCCGTGCGGACAATCCGCAATTCTCGGCGATCAGTCTGGGGGAGGAGAATCTCTATCTCTACCAGCTTCGCCAGGCGCGCATGAATCCTTCGCTCGTTACGCTTTCGGCCTGCCAGTCGGGACAGTCGTTTGTCGAGAACGGTGACGAGCTCGTCGGCATGATGCGGGGGTTCCTCGCGGCAGGCGCGCGCGCGATGCTCGCGTCCTACTGGAAGGTGGACGACCGGGCAACGACGCGGCTCATGTCGCGGTTCTACCGTTCGCTCTCAGGCGGGGCGCGCAAGAGCGAGGCACTCGCGGCGGCCATGGACTCGATTCGGGACGAGTCCCCGCATCCGTATTACTGGGCGCCGTTTGCGCTTGTAGGAAGCGACGCTCCTCTGCAGCGGAAGGCTCTCGATTGACACGATCGTCGGTACGGTGTAATATTACATGGCTGGTATCCCCACACCGGTTGTTACATTCAGGAGCCATCTCATGTCCCGCATCATGGTGACTTTGTTTGCCACTTTGACGGCGTTTTGCGCCACCGGTGCGTTCGCCGCAGACTATGTGCCGGGCGAACTCGTCGTACGTATTCCTCCGGGCGGCAACGTCCAGGCGATCCACGA
>JABDJQ010000557.1 GCA_013002425.1 Gemmatimonadota bacterium | reverse complement strand
GGTCCGTCCACCCCTCTTCCGCGAGCGGCACGAGAAGCGGACAAGGCACGCCGTGCACGAAAACGTCCGGGCGATGCAGCGCGAGATAATCGTCGTAGGCGCGGCTTGCGATCGTACCGCGCGTCCCGATGACGCCGATGCGCCCGTTTCTGGTTTCGCGAAGCGCGGCTTCCGCCCCGGGCACGATCACGCCGACGACGGGAACCGGGCACTCGCGCTCGAGCGTCGGGAGCCCCACGGCCGAGGCCGTATTACACGCGACGACGATCGAGCGCACGCCGCGCGAAAGAAGAAGCTGCGTGTTCTGGCGCGAAAACTGAATCACGGTCTCGGACGACTTCGGCCCGTACGGCAATCGCGCGGTGTCGCCGAAGAACGTCACGGTTTCGTTCGGAAGCTGCTTGAAGATTTCGCGTACGACGGTGAGCCCGCCGATCCCCGAGTCGAAAACCCCGATCGGGCCCTGCATGGTCAGCGCCATTCGGCCACCTCGAACGGGTGCGCGGTCCCGACATGGCCGGCGAGCGAGTCGGCCCTTCGCCCGTCCACGAGGAACGTGATGCGACGAACGCTCGGGAACGCCGCGCCCAGGCTTCGCACGGTGCTGCGCACCATCAGGAACTCGGACGAACTGCCCCAGCTCCACGGAATCAGCGAAGCGCCGACGAAGCTGACGAACATGCCGCCGACGTCGTCGAAGAAGAGCGCGTCGATTTCGATCGTGGGCGGCACGGTGGCGTAGAGGTCTTCGCGGTGCGGGCCGCGCGCGAGTTCGGCGATCAGGAGTTTCGCCATCGTTTCGCGCGAACCCTCGTCGAGCACGAGTTCGCGACGTTCGGGTTCCATCGTTTCGCCGTCGGCCGTCGCGAAGTAGCAGAGGACCGAACGCGTGAGCTGGCCGCGCTCGGCAAGCGAGATGCCGTCGGCGCCCCCATCCTCTCCGCGATCGCCGCCGCATCCGGTCGCGAGGGCCAGCGCGCAGGCAAGCGCGCACACGAGCGTGAACGCGAGCGCGAGTCGCAGAGACGGGCGGTTTCCGGCGCGCACCATGCCGTGCTTCCTGTCGTTCCTGACGCTCATCATCCCGACGACGCCTCCCGGATCGCGCGGGCGACCTGTTCCGCGAGACGCTCGCGGCTCGTCTTTTCGATCAGCCGTTTCGTGTCTTCGCGCGAGGTCCCGAATCCGAACTCGACCAGTACGGCCGGCATGTCGGCCCCGGCCAGCACGCCGATCGGGCCCTGTTTCACGCCGCGCGTCGGAAGATCCTCGCCATCGGCGAACGCGCGCTGAATCGAGCGCGCCACTTCGCCGCTTCGTTTCTTGTAGCCGGTCTGCACGGCGTCCCACGGAATCATGCGCAGGCTCTGGTCGAGCAGCCCGCCCACGACTTCGGTTCGATACCGCGTGGTCGCCTCTTCGACGATGCGTTCGATGCGCTCCGAAACGCCGATGCCGGGCGAGTGCACGTACACTTCCGTGCCGCGGAGCGCCGGGATCGGCGACGCGTTCACGTGCAGGCTGATCAGCAGGTCGCCCTGCGCTTCGTTCGCGATTTCGGTGCGCCGTTCCGCCGTCACTTCTTCGTCACCCTCGCGCGTGTAAACGACCGCGATCCCGTACTCCTCTTCGAGCACGCGGCCGAGCCGCTGGGCGATGTCGAGCGTGACGTCCTTCTCGACGAGAGCGCCGCTCCGAAGCCCGGTGTCCGCGCCGCCGTGCCCGGCGTCGATCACGACGCGCCCGATCCGGCGCGTGCGCCCCGAAGGGCTCGTGAGCGCGCGCATGGTACCGGAAGTCGACTGCGGTTCCTTGATGAGCGGCACGGCCGAAAGCCGGACGACGATGCGCTCCGGGCGCCCTTCACGCGTCACCTGGTAGTCGATCACGCTGTCGGTCTTCGCAACCATGAAAGTGAGCGTGTCGACGTTCTGAATCCATTGGGCGTCGAGCAGAAACGGATCGTCTTCGAGCATCGGGACTTCCGGGTTCAGCACCCGGCTCCCGGGAAAGACGAGCTGAATCTCGCCGTCCTGCTCACGCGTTACGAAGTCCGCGGGCCCCGACGGACGCACGATGAGTTCGATCCCGTTC
>JABDJQ010000547.1 GCA_013002425.1 Gemmatimonadota bacterium | reverse complement strand
GCCCGCGCCTCCGATCACGCTCCGGCGGCGTGAGGAATCCGGAGGGGAAGCAGGGCTCGGGCGGATTCGATGGCCGGGTGCACAAACTCGAATTTCCCCCGACGCGGTTCCCTTCCTCTCTTTTCTTCTCTTACCGCCCTCACCAGCGAAGTCGTGCCGGGGGGGAGCGAGACGATCCCCCGCAGACCCGAGCCCCATTGGAGGGCCGGGGGTTCGGCGGTCGAGCTTCGCTTCACTTATCAGCAGGCCCGACAGGGCGAGGGCGAGGAGGAGTCGTCTCGCTCCCCACCTCCCGGCCACACTTCGCCTATTTCACCCAGTGAGAAGAGATGACGCCTCGCATCGTGGGCGTCGAGAGCAGAAAGTTGCCGCGCCGGCCCTGCTGTTCGCCCGGGAACCATTTCCAGAGGAACGCGCCGACGAAGAGGTCGTTCCCTTCGAGCGCACGGAGCGCGGCGTTCATGCAGCGGCGCTGGATCTCTTCGGCGTCGTCGCCGCCGGATCGATACTCCCACGGCTTCCATGCGGCGCTCGACGAACGGTTGTAGCCGAGTTCGGTGAGGAGCACGCGTTTGTCGAGAGGTTCGGCGAATGCGCGCAGCCGATCACCGAGCGAGGCCCACGCGGAGTCGAGGCTCGCCTCTTCGCGCAGCCCGGGCGTGTCGGCGAGCGGAAAATACGACTGGATCCCGATCACGTCGAGCTGCGGCCAGAACGACACGCGCTCGTAGTCGGTCCAGTTGGCGGCATAGGTCAGGGGCGCGTCGGTCACGGCGCGCACTTCCGCGATGACCCGCTGCCATTGTTCGTGGTGCTCGAGAGTGCGATCGAGCTCGGTGCCGATCACGAACGCGTCGGCGTCTTTGCAGATGCGCGCGAGTTCGACGATCCACGCGGTGTAGGTCGTGAAGAAACGCTCCCACTCTTCGTCCGTTCGAAACTCGATCTCACCGCGCCAGGAAAAGGGCCCGCCCCAGTACGCGAGGTGCGGCTTGATCATCATCTCGAGCCCGAGGCGATGGGCTTCTTCGATCGGCCGGGTCAGCCAGTCGGGCGTATCGCCCTGTTCGACCATGCGCGAGACGACTTCGCCGTTTCCGCGAATGCCGGCATACGGATGGATCGCGATCCAGTTGCAGCCCATCGCTTTCAGGTCGGCCATCGTGGCCACCATGTCGTCGGTGCCCCACTCCCAGCCCCACGTCTGGCAGGAGACGGTCATGCCGCGGGCGACCGGTTCGGCGGACGCGCGCGACGGGGCGAGCACAAGTGCGATCGCAAGCGCAATCAGAAGAGCGAGCAGGAGTGCGGCCGGAAACGGCGCCGCAAGGTGAATACGGACGAACGAAGATACTCGGATGCGCGGATGTTGTGTCATGGCGTTTACTGGAAAGGGGGTGGTACTTGCTGCTTATTCGATGATCCTACAGAACGTCGCACGTGTCCAGCAGGAACTGGCGTCCGCAATAGGCCCGCGTGCGAACGGGAGAACGATGCGCTCCCTCCACGAAGATATGCCTCGTACTCTACATGTAGCCGAGCTTCTCGAGTCGGCGGATGATCTCTTCGTCCACCGATCCGCTCTCCGCGGCCAGCGCGTCACGAACCTGCGAGCGCCAGTCGTCGAGTGACGCCTCAAGAGTCCTGCGCATCTCCGGATTGCGGTCGGCGAGGTTCTCGAGTTCCGCAGGATCCGAGACGAGGTCGTAGAGCTCGAACCCGGTCGAGCGCTTGCGCGAAGAGAGCAGTTCTCTAAGATTGTTGTAGTCTTCCCTCCCCGCGCCGGGGTTTTTCTTGAATCGGGTGTTACGAATCGCCTTGAACCGTTTCGTGATCGCGGCTTCCAGATAGCGACGCTTGTGTTTGACCTCGGCAAAGACGGTCCGCCCGGAATTAGAGACTCGCGTCAGGTCGATACCGGAGACAGCCAGAGCACTCGTTTCCTGCCCGATCATGCCCAGTACAGTCGGGTAAAGGTCGAGAAGGGAAACGACATCGCCGGAAGCTCCTCGCAGACAATCGAGCAATGCGGGGTCGACCGAGGCGGGCGGTTTCAGATAAAGGGGCACGCGCGTCAGTTCTTCATACAACGACTGTCCGTGTCCGACCGCTCCGTGATCGTTCAATTCCTCGCCATGATCCGCTGTCAGAATGACAAGCGTATCGTCCCAGCGGCGCCCGTGTCGCATACCCTCCCAGATCTGGCCGAGAGCGGAATCCGCCTCTTCCACGGCAGCAGCATACGCGCGCTTCAGAAAACGGAACTCCTCCGGGCTCAATTCCGTTTCCCCGCGCCGCATGCGCTTCTTGAGGCCTTTCCAGTCATCCCCGGTATACCGATGAAACGCGAACCGCCCGGAGCTCTCCGACTCCAGTCGCTCGGCGACCGCATCGCTGAACGGCCAGTGCGGTTCCATCATATGCAGATAGGTGAAGGTCGGAACGGAAGCGCTGCCGATCCCCAGCTCATCGAAGAGCCCCAGGCTTCCGCTTGCCTCCATGTTTGACGTAAAGAAGTCGAAACCGCGATCGAATGATGCGATCGTTTCGAACTGCGCGTTCTTCGCAATACCCGACGTCCGGTACCCGAGGTCGTGCAGCGCCTTCGCGAGCGTTGTCGCCTCTTTCGGCATCGGCGGTGAAGTGACAGCGCCCCCTTTCTCTTTTGCGGTCTCGAGAACACCGTGTTCGCTCGGATAGAGCGACGTAAATATCGAAGGCACCGTCGGCTTCGTCCATGCCGAAACGGAATAGGCGTGGGGGAAACCGATCGATTCACGTATGAACGAATCGATCACGGGCGTACGGGGGCGGAGGTCCCCCCAGAAGTCGTCTCGTGAAGTTCCGTCGACGGCGTCGGCCCGCAGACTGTCGATGCAGACGATCAGAATCGGGTATCGAGTGTCTGTCCGTGTCATGTTGCTGAATCCTCCTCGGCCGTCAAAAGACCACCACTTTGAATGTCAGTGTTTCCCCGGGGAGGGTGGCGCGCAGGAAATAGAGCCCCGGAGACAGAACCGGATCACCGGCACCCGTTTCGACTTCGAAGCGGTTCGTCCCCGCCTGGAAACGCTCGTCATGAAGCCGCCGCACGCGGCGACCTGCAATGTCATAGAGATCGAGCGTGAGTCTCTCGCCCCCGGCAGGGGCGTCGAACTGCACCGTCCCGACATCAACGATCGGATTCGGAAGACAGCGCAGGGAGGCGCTTTCGAACGAAGGGGCGTTCGGCAGTACCAGCGTCCCGGGCAGCGAGTCAGGCACGAGAACGTCATCGAGCGACAGCGGACGAAGCTTCGAGTCCGGGGGCGGCTCGACTTCGATCGTGTAGCGCCCTGCGGTAACGAGAGCCTCGAACATTCCTTCCGAGTTCGTAATCGCGGTCCAGATCACCAGATCTTCCAGCACGCCGCGAACGGTCGCTCCGGAAACCGGCATGCCGGACTCGTCACGGACGAACGCCTGAATCGCCACTTCTTCCGGGCCTTCGGGCTCGAACGAGAAGAGTGACACGGTATCGGTCTCGATCGAGAACGCGAGGATATGCAGCGTATCGAGTCCGAGCGACTCGGGCGCCGCAATCGACATGTCGTATGTGCCCGGTACGAGACGGACTTCGAAACGACCGCCCGTGTCCGTAACGCCGACGGGACTCGCAGGATAGGGCTGCCCCGTACCCGTGACCCGGAGATCGATATCCGCCCCCGCGAGAAAATCTCCCTTCCCGTCTCGCACGATCCCTTCCCAGAGATGTCCCTCGATCAGGTCGATACGACCGAGGTCGACATCATCCGCGACGGCGACATCATGAAACACGCCGGAGACGATCGGATAGCCCCGCGGCGGCTCGATGAACACATGTACGCTGCCTGCCGGCACGCGAAAGGCGAGTGCCCCGCCGAAATCGGATTCGTCGTCCGCGAGAGGCAACTGCCTGCCTGTCGCGGCGTCGATTACATCCGCGTCGGCGCCCGGCACGCCACGCCCCAGAAAATCGAACACGTCGACTTCGATCAGGTAGCCGCGCGGCAAGGTCAGCGAATAGTCGAGCGAGTCCGAAAGCGTGAGCGACTCGACACGAACCGGTGCCACCGGGAGCAGCGCCGACGGTTTCCATTCGACGTGATAAGTACCCGGGACGACTCTCACGTCGAACCGCCCCTGGTTGTTCGTGTCATCCCCGACCGTAGCCGCCTTGACACCGGTTGACGCGTCTATGAAATCGAGGTCGACGCCGGGAACGGGAGCGCCTGCCTCGTCACGGACAGTTCCGGTGAGTCGCGCGCCCCTCGGCAGCACGACGTCAAGCAGTACCGTTTCCGTGATCCGGACGTCCCGCAGTAGAACGGGCGCCAGATCTACGCGGTCGACAGGGGGTTCGTAGCGAACATGGTAAACCCCTGGAATCACTTCCATGCTGTAGACGCCGAATGCGTCCGTATTGTCGTTCTCGCTCGACCCCGGAACGAACGGGTCCACCTTGACGCCCGACTCCGCATCGAAAAAATCGAGATCCGCGCCGACGACTTCCTGTCCCGATCCGTCCCTCACGAACCCCTGGAACAGGACCTGCGCCAATGCGACCGACTCGAACCCGGAAAATAAGAGCGCGACCGCGACAACGAATCCGATTCGCCCGAACACGTTCATCGGAGCAGAACCAGGGGAGTGGTTACGGTTTCCCCGTTCGCCCGGAGCACTGCGATGTAGCGTCCCGAGGCAACGGAATTGCCGGCATCGTCCAGGCCGTTCCAGGTCGTGCTCGCGGTTCCCTCGGAAAGCACGCGATCGAGAAGCGTCTGCACGCGGCGCCCGTTCACGTTGTAAACGGAGACTACGGCCCGTCCGGGCTGCGCGATGTCGAAGCGAATCGTCGTGGTCGGGTTGAACGGATTGGGATGCGCGTAGAAAGCTCCTGCACGCGCGGGGACGCCGTCGCCGACACCGACTACAACGGCTCCGAACGAGAAGTTCACGACGGTATTGGACGAGAGCGGGTTCACGACTACCGTGTCTGGCGCGAGCGGCACGCCTGTTGGCGGATTCGCAATGACGTAGTACCCGTTCCCCTCCGCGCGGATGCTGTAGTTCCCGCTCAGGTCGGTGTCGTCGTTCAGCGTCGGATAGGGCAGCCCCGTGCCGATCTCGACGAGATCGATATCAGCGCCCGGAAGGGGATTTGCGTTCGCATCCGTCACCTGCCCGGAAATCACAAAACCGGGAGACAAAACGATCGTGCCGACATTCAGGTTGCCGGGAACCGCGAGATTTCTGGTGATATGAACGGCCAGCGGTGCCCCGGCCGGCGGCTTCACGACGAGATCCACAGTCGCCGCGGGCGTCGTCATCGCGAAGTTCCCGGAAGCGTTCGTGTTGTCGTTGTCGGTCGGGATCTCGTCGCCCGTCGACGACTCCAGGATGTCAAGGTCGGCGTTCACGACAGGGACGGCGCCCGCCTCCTGAACGATGCCGCTCAACGTGAATCCCGGTTCCATCGTGATCTGCCCGAGCGTCGTATCCGCCCCGACCGTGATCGAGATGGCCTTGTAGGCAAGACCGCTGCCCGTCGGCGGGTTCAGGACCACACGGTACGAACCCGCGGGAACGGCCGTGTTGAAATCGCCGCTTCCGTCCGTGTTGTCGCGCGGCGTGAAAATGACATCACCTGTCAGGTCGTCTTCATAATCGAAGTCCAGGTTCTCGATCGGAGACAAGCCCTGATCGACGACCTGGCCCGAAACAAACAGGCCCGGCTCGAGAACGATCGTTCCCAGGTCGAGATTGGCGCCGATTACGACATCCGGCACGACATATCCCGCATACGGATCCCCGGCCGGCGGTGTAAATCGAACGTCGTAGGTGGCCGCCGGGACCAAAACGTTGAACTGGCCGAGAACGTCCGTGTTGTCGTCGTTCGTTTCGATCACGTCCGCCTGGCCCTTGTTGTAGAAGTCCAGATCGACATTGAAGAGACCAGTGCCCATCGTGTCCGTAACGAGCCCGTTCGCCGCGTAGGCAAAAAGAAGCGTCATGTCGATCGTGGTCGCGCCCGTAATGTCCATGCGCACTTCCGCGTCGAGATACGGGCTACCGACGGGAGCGTTGAAGAAGATGTCGTACTCGGAAATCGGAACGTCCACGCTGTAGTTGCCTTGAAAGTCCGTATCGTCGCCGGACGTCACAATGAACTCGCCGAGATTACGATCGAAAAAGTCGAGGTCGACGTTCGGGATGCCGACGGCGCTCTCGTTCGTGACTTGACCGGAAACGATTACGGCGTCCGAGGTTCCCGCCGAGGCGGCCATCAGAATCGATGTCATGATCGTGTTGCGTATGAAGCGGCGCACTTATTGTCCCCCTTGTATCAGAACTTGAATCTCATTTTGAATCGATGCACGGTGGCTGCTTCCGCGGACTCGGGAAACGCACGACCGGGCGTGAAATATGCGAAGTCATACTCGATGTCGACTTGACGAAGCTCTTCGAATCCGACGATCACGTTCCACTCGCTACCGAGATCGGGATCGAGTCCGAGCGGTCTCGATTCGAGCGCGGTATCGAAATCACGCCGACTCGCAGCAACCTGCCTGTAATCATGGAAGATCAGATCGATCGAACTCGATCTCGTCGGACGGAACCCTGCGGCAGCGGTGACGATCTCGAGATTCACGAGCTCGGGTTCGAGGAGTTCTCCATAATATTTGAAACCCGTAACACCGCCGAATCGCGCGTTGTTATCGCCGAGACCGGTGGAATGGAACGTTTCTCTTGAGTCGCCACCACCCGATCCGCGCGCCCAGCCGACCGTGAACTCGGTGCGGTTTTTCTGGATCGCCCGGTACCGGAGCCCGGCATCGATCGCATAAGCGGATCGTCGGACTCCGTCCAGGTTTCCCGTCAGTGATGCCGTGTCCACCCAGTGGCGCAGGCGTCGCGAGAGCCGGCCGCTTGATCGCAGTCCGATCCATGTCGGCGTGTCGGACCCGTTTGCCCGATGGATGCCCCAGAGCGCCAGCACGTGACGATCACGGACTTCGCGTTCGGCAAAGAGGATGGCGTTCGTCCACCCGTCGAGTCGGGAGCTCGTCGAATTCCAGCGCGTCGACAGGGAGCCTTCGACGCGGGCCGTGCTGCGACGCCAGTGAACTCTCACGGCATCGAGATTCTCGTCGTAGAGCCACTCGCGCTCCTCATCGAAGTCCTGTCGGCCGACCTGAACGGCCCACGACGGCGCGGCTGCGGGGCTCCAGAGCCAGAAAC
>JABDJQ010000540.1 GCA_013002425.1 Gemmatimonadota bacterium | reverse complement strand
GGTCCGTCCTCGAGATTGATCGAATTCAGAATTGACTTGCCCTGGCAGTACGTGAGCGCGCGTTCCATGACCTCGTGGTCCGTCGAGTCGATCATGAGCGGCACGCGGACCATGCGCACGATCCGGTCGAGAAAGCGTTCGATGTCGTCCGTCTCGTCGCGATCGGGGTTCTGCATGCAGATATCCACGATCTGGGCGCCGGTGCGCACCTGCGCGCGGCCGACTTCCGCGGCCCCTTCGAAATCACCGGCTTCGATCAGGCGTTTGAACTTGCGGCTTCCGAGAACGTTCGTGCGCTCCCCGACGAGCAGGGGACGGTTGTCGTTCGTAAGCTCCACCGCCTCCATGCCCGAGAGCAGCGTTCTCTGATGAATCGAAGGAGTGCGGGGCGACTTCCCGCGCATCATGTCCGCGAGCGCGCGTATGTGAGTCGGAGTCGTGCCGCAGCAGCCGCCGACGAGATTCAGCCAGCCCTCGCCGGCGAACCGCCCGAGAATGCCGGCCACGCGCTCCGCGTCCTGCGAGTAGAGTCCGTCTTCGTTCGGGAGCCCCGCGTTCGGCACGCAGGCAACCCGCGTGCGCGCCAGTTCGGAGAGCGTGCGCAGATGGTCGGTCATGAGGTCGGGACCCGAACCGCAGTTCAGGCCGAGGTACAGAAGTTCGGGGTGGAGAAGGGAGACGGCATACGCCTCCGCGTCCTGGCCGGCGAGCATCGTTCCCATCGTTTCGATCGTGGCGCTGACGGCGACGGGAAGAGAACGCCCCGTGGCGACCGCCGCGTCCTCGATACCGAGCAGCCCCGCTTTGATGTTGCGGGTATCCTGGCACGTCTCGAGCAGCAGATAGTCCGCGCCGCCCTCGATGAGACCGACGGCCTGATCGCGGTAAGACTCGCGCAGTTCCTCGAACGTGACGCCGCCGGTCACCGAAATGGCTTTCGTGGTCGGGCCCATCGAACCGCAGACGAAACGCAGGCGGCCGGGCTCGTCGAACTCGGCGCACGCCTCCCGCGCGATCTCCGCCGCGCGGCGGTTGATCGCGATCGCCTGGTCCTGCAGATCGTATTCCGCAAGAACGATGCTCGTTCCTCCGAACGTGTTCGTTTCGATCACGTCGGCGCCCGCGGCCAGGTAGTCGCGGTGCAGGTCGAGCACGACATCGGGACGTGTCATGACGAGGTTCTCGTTGCACCCTTCGAGCGCGGGGCCTCCGAAATCGTCGGCCGTCAGATCCCGCTCCTGGAAGCCGGTGCCGGTGGCGCCGTCCATCACGAGAATCCGCTCGTCGAATGCGTCGTAGAGCGCCGCCTCGCGGGCCGCGCGGTTCTTGCCTGTTTCACTCATGTTTAAAGGATCTCGTCCAGTATGCGCTGGGCCGCTTCGGTTCGCCCGAACGGCGCGGCGATTTGAATGCCCTGAATTTCGCTTTTCATTCTACGGAACGTCTCGAGCGCGACGGCGAGCCCTTCCTCGCGGGCCGCTTCTCGCGATTCGCACTTTCTGAGGCGCTCGATCACGTCCGCGGGCACCGAGCACCCCGGCACTTCGTTGTTCATGAACTCCGCGTTCCGTAATGACTGCAGCGGCCAGAGTCCCGCGATCACGGGAACGTCGAAACGCGCCACTTTCTCGAGAAAGCGATTCAGGACATCGAGATCGAACACGGGCTGCGTAATGATGTACTCGGCGCCGGCTTCGAGTTTCCAATAGAGCCGCTTCAGTTCTTCTTCGAGATTGAGCGCGCCTGGATCGGCGCCGACACCGATGCAGAACGCCGCCGGCTCGCCGATCGGATTGGCCGCGATGTCGAGCCCGTGGTTCAGACGGTTCAGAATGTTCGTGAGGCCGATCGAGTCGATGTCGAACACCGCGGTGGCGTCCGGGTAGTTCCCGAGCTTGGGCGGATCGCCCGTGATGGCCAGAATGTTCCGCACGCCGAGCGCCCACGCTCCCAGAAGGTCGCTCTGGATCCCGATCACGTTCCGGTCGCGGCACGCATAATGGAGCACGGCTTCGATGCCTACTTCGCGCTGAATCTGGATCGCGAGTGAAAGTGCGCTCATGCGCGCCATCGCACGCGGGCCGTCTGGAATGTTGATGCAGTCGACACCGAGCACGTGCATTCTGCGCGCGGCTTCGAGCTCTTTCTTCGCGCTCGTCCCGCGCGGGGCCACGAGTTCGACGAGCGTCACGAAGCGTCCTGTCGCGAGCTTTCCGCCGAGGCGGCTCTTGTCGTACAGGGCGCGGGGCTCGACCTCGGGCGGCGCCTCGATCGCTTCGATCGGCGCGCGCTTTGCGACGGACATCGCCGATTCGGCCCGGAACGTCCGCGCCATCGCTTTCAGGTGGGCGGGGGAGACCCCACAGCATCCCCCGACGACGCTGGCGCCCGCCTGCAGAAATCGTTTCGTGAAGCTCGCGAGATATTCAGGCGTGCTGAGATAGATGTTGCGCCCTTCGACGTCGCGGGGTTTGCCCGCGTTCGGCATCACGGAAAGCGGCACCTCGGTATTCTCGCGCACGGTTTCGAGCCACTCGAGCATCACGTGGGGCCCGACCGAACAGTTGACGCCGACGAGATCCGCCCCGACCGACAGGAGATCGGTCAATACCTGCGAGGGGGACGCGCCCGTCAGCGAGCCGGCGTCGTCCGTGATCGTGAGTTCCGCCAGAATGGGAAGATCGGGCGCGACCTGACGGCACGCGCGCACGGCCTCCGCAAGCTCCGAGTGATAGATGAATGTTTCGCATATGAACAGATCGATTCCGCCTGCAACGAGAGCTTCCACCTGCTCCGCAAACATCTCGCGCGCTTCGGAGAGCGCGAGCGGGCCGAGCGGTTCGATCTGAACACCGAGCGGACCGACGCAACCGGCGACCCACGCTTCGTCGCCCGCCGCCTGACCTGCGATCTCGGCGCCGCGGCGATTGATATCGACGACCTGGTCGGCGAGACCGTGCCGCTTCAGCTTCGCGCGATTCGCGCTGAATGTGTTCGTCGTGAGTACTTCGGCGCCGGCGGCCTTGAACTCCTCGTGCACCGAACGCACGAGTTCCGGATCGCCGAGATTCACCTGGTCGAACGACCGGTTGATGTAGACGCCGCGTTCGTAGAGGGTCGTTCCCATTCCCCCGTCGAAGAGCACGGGGCCCTGAAGAAGACGCTCTCGAAACGGTATCTTCATGGTGGACCTTCCCTGGGGGAGGAGCTAGCGGTTCGTGATGCCCCACGCATCGAATCCGACGGCGGGATCGTCATGCGGAAAGCGGAATTCGTCGGACGGGTCGTACGTTCTGTTCGTGTAGTAGACCATCAGGAGATCGTCTCCCGGCATGACTTCGTACCCGTGCGCCACGCCCGCGGGGATGCGCACGGCCCGCGGGTAGAGTTCACCCGCGAAGACCGAATGCGCGACGCCGTAGGTCGGGGAGTCGACCCGGAAGTCGACGAGCGCGATCCGCGCCTTGCCCATGACGGGGAGGAAGATGTCGTCCTGCTTCTCATGATAGTGGAAAGCTTTGATCACGCCGGCCGGCGACCGCGTGGTGGACGTCTGCCGGAACGTAAAACCGGCGGCGATGGGATCGTCGTGGCGAAAAACTTCGGCGAAATGGCCGCGATCGTCGGGAAACAGACGAAGCGAGCGGATCACGACCCCTTCGATCATGCTGTCGGCTGCGTCGTCCTGCAGAATCGTGTGAGTGCGGATCTTTGTCGGCTCCAGACGCATGCGTACGTACTCCTCCACGGGCCGGGCGGGCTTTGTGCGTGCGGAAAACAGAGTCTGCGTGTACGATGCCGCAGGCATCCGGCAAGGTCAAGGGGAAAGGGGGGTGATACGAACCTGCAATGAACACCGTAAGTGCATGGAAGACTTGACGCAGCGCCGTTTTCCATGGTAACGTGACAGGGCGTCGCAGTGATGCGGCGAACCTCCCCCTCATCATCCCTGAACAGGAGTATACGCACCACGAACCTTGCTATCGAGACGGAGCCGGCCGATCAAGACGGTTCCATACATCCCTGAAGGACACCAAGAGGGAACTCGATGAACGAGGTTCTTGTCTCCATCCCGATGGAGAAACGGAGTACGTATGCATTCCTGAAGCGCACGGCCGACATTCTGGTCGCCGGCGTTTTCCTTCTTGCATTTCTCCCTCTTTTTCTCATGATAGCGTTGCTGATTCGTATCGACTCGCCCGGACCGGTCATCTTTCGGCAGGTCCGCGTGGGAAAAGATGGAAAAAGATTTAACTTCTATAAATTCCGGTCGATGGTTAAGGATGCGGAGCAATTGAAACAAAGTCTGCAGGATCAGAACGAAGCGGAACAACCGTTGTTCAAGATTCGTCGCGATCCGCGGATCACGCGACTGGGTAAGTTCTTGCGTCTCAGCAGCTTGGACGAAGTACCCCAGCTGTTCAACGTCCTGCGTGGCGATCTGACACTGGTAGGGCCCAGGCCGCATCTTCCGGAGGAAGTCCGTGAATATACGGAAGCGCACCGGATCAGGCTGAGCGTAACGCCGGGAATCACCTGTCTCTGGCAGGCGAATCACCGGTTGTCGACGAAATTCGTGGACTGGATCGAGTCCGACATTCGGTACGTGAACGAGCGATCGTTCGCACTCGATCTGAAGATATTGTGGGACACGCTGATCACTGTTCTCAGCAGGAGAAACGCGTCTTGAAACGGATCGCACTTCTCATGGCCGGCTCTCTGGCCGTCTGGATACTCTTCGCGGGCTGCGGATCGCGCCCCGGATTCGAAGCGGACTTCGCCGAAGGTCAGGCCGTGGACGCCCCCGAGAGCGGGATGACCGACGATGAGCTCGAGAAGATCAGGCGCGAAGAAGCGGCGAAGCGCAAAGAAGAGCTGCGCGAGATGATCGCGGCCGACCGCCTGGACGCGATCGACTCGGAACGCGAGGGCGTCGACATCTATGCGGGCGCGGGGCCGTATCGCCTCGGACCAGCCGACGTGTTCCTGCTCCGGTTCGCGCCGCAGAACGAAATGAACGCGTCATTCACGGTCCAGCCCGACGGCATGGTCAACTTCGACCTGATCGGCGAACTCCCCGTGGCGGGAATGACGCCTTCCGAACTCGGCAAAACCCTCGAAGAACTGTACGCGGTCTATCTGCGCGATCCGATCATCAACGTCACGATGCGGGAAACGACCTCCCAGCGCCTCTATGTGTTCGGCGAGGTCACGAGGCCGGGCATGTTCGAACTCAAGAACCCGACCACGCTGACGCACGCCCTCAGCATGGCCGGCGGCTGGAAGGACTCGGCGCGCATGGAGAACGTGATGGTGATTCGCGTCGGCGAGGACGACGTGCCGTTCGCGTTCCAGATCGATATCAAGGAGATGCTCGAAGAGCGTGTCGTCCATCGAGACGTGACGCTTCAGAACATGGACATCGTATACGTACCGGAGGGCAGAATCTCGGCGACGGGAGACTGGATCGCGCGCTTCTTCCGGATCGTGCAGCCGCCGATCGACGCGGCGTGGCGCGCGGTCATCGTGAAGAACGGATTCACTCCTTAGGCGGTCTGTATTTTTCGCAATCGACAGCAGGCGGGAAACCGGGGAACGGCATGAGCGAACAGGAAACGAAAACACAGGGGAACAACCACCGTCGCGAGGGGGCTACCTCGGAGTCCATCCGCGAGGGAGGACAGCTGACCGGCCGCGATATCTTCAAAGTGCTGTTCCGCCGCAAGTGGGTCATCCTGCTTCTGTTTCTGACGACGTTGATCTTCGTTCTCTGGCAGGCAAGCCAGATTCCCACCGAATACCGCGCTACGGCGGAAGTACTGATCAATCGCGGGCAGCGGAAGAGCGCGCTCGACCGGAACGTCTCGCTCCTTACATGGGACGAAACGGTCGCGACGGAACTGCAGATCGCCGAGAGCCGCCCCGTCATCAAGCGAGCGCAGGAAATGCTCGACATGGAGGCGGAGGCGAACGGCACGGAACCGATCGAAATCATCGGCAACAAGGTCCGTTCGCGGCTCATGGAAGAATCCAACGTCGTCGGGATCATGTACACGTCGCTCAACGAAGAAGACGCCCGGCCCGTGGCCAACGCGCTCGCGACCGCGTACATCGAATATCACAAGAAGCTGTTCGCGCTCCCCGACGCCACTTCGTTCTTCGTCGAGCGGGTCGAGTCCGCGGAAGACAATCTGACCGACCTCATGTCCCGGCGCCAGGCGATCAAAGAAGCCGGCACGATCACGCGCATGACGACCCAGCAGGATCTGCTGCTCCAGGAGATGCGCACGATTCGCGAAACGCTCATGAAAGACGAAAAAGAGTACGCCGCGATGCAGACCGAACTCGAGCAGGCGCGGCGACTCTACAGCGGCGGCGTCGACATGCCGTTCGGGACCACGCGCGACGAGGGGAACGCCGGCCTCGCTCGCATCATGCTGCGTCTCAAGGAAGACCTGCTGAAGCTGAAGCAGAACCGCGACCAGCTTCTCACGAAATATACGCCGCAGCATCCGCAGGTGCTCGCGCTCGACGACCAGATCGTGAAGCTCCAGGCAAGCCTGACCGATGAAACGGGGCAGGTTCTGCAGGTCAAGGAATCGGAAATCGCGATCAAGCGCTCCGAGATTCAGGATCTGCGCGAAAGTCTGAACAACCTCAACGCGAAGATGCGCGAGATGCCGCGGATCGAGCGGGAGCTCGACGATCTCGATCGATCGATCGACCTGGCGAGCAAGGCGTATCAGGAGCTGCTCGACAACCAGGTGCGCATCCAGGTCGCGGAAGTCAGCTCCCGCGATTTCACGCTGACGCTGTTGTCGGAAGCCGGCGCGCCCATCGCAAGCAACCCGCGCGACCCGGTGCGCCTCGCGCTCGTACCCGCGTTCAGCCTGCTGGTGGGTGTCAGCCTGGCGTTCTTTCTCGAAACGATGGACCACTCCTTCAAGAGCCGTGAAGACGTGGAGCGATATCTCGACCTTTCGGTACTGGCATCCGTGCCCGACCGGAAGAAGGCTTTGACCCGCTGACGGACGGAATCGATGAGCAAGATTTATGAAGCGCTGAATCGCGCGCGTGACGACGACGACGATCCGAAGAAGCCGAAACCGCCGGCCGGGAAACGGGCGGGCTCTGGTTCGGGCTCGGGCTCGGGTACGCGCGGCGGTTTCGATCCGCGCATACTGAGCGAAGAGCTGCAGAAAGTCGCCGTCGATTACGAAGCGCTGCACAGTTCGATGGAAAAGACGCTGTCGACGGTTGCCGGCCACGCGATCATGATGGTCTCGTCGGTCGAGGAAGAGGGTACGACGACGGTCGCGGCCGAGTATGCGAGCACTCTCGGACGCGGCATTCCGCGCGGGACGCTCCTGATCGACGCGAACTTCAGAAACCCCACGCTGCACGACGTATTCGACGTGCCGAACGACACCGGTTTTGCCGACGTGCTCCAGGATCGCGCCACGCTGAAGCAGGCCGTCCAGACGCTTGCGGAAGGCGAACTTTATCTTCTGACGGCGGGGCTCGTCGACTTCTCGCCGAGCGCGCGCATTTCGGGATCCGTCGTCTCCCGGTTCCTTGCGGAAGCCAAAGCGCAATACGGCGCGGTCGTGCTCGACGGCCCCCCGGTGATTCCGTATCCCGAGGCGGTTCACATCGCGAGCGCGGCCGACGGGGTCGTTTTCATCATCGAGTCGGAGCGCACGAAACGTGAGATCGTCGCCAGGGCGAAAGACGCGCTCGACGCCGTCGACGCCAACATTCTCGGAGTCGTACTGAATCGCCGCCGCTATGTCATACCGGAATTCCTGTATCGCCAACTTTAAGCCGGACGCCCGCTTGCACTCGATCGATCCGTATAACGAACGCTTCGCGCCCGACCGGGACGCGGATCGCTATTACCGTGAGAAGGTGCGCGCCGTTGTCGGCATCGTTCTCGATGCGTGGGAGGGCGACAGTCCTGCGGTCGTGCTGTCGGGAAGCCTCGCTCTCGGAGAAGGACGCGTCGTGCGAGCGGATGACGGCATCGGGCCCGCAAGCGACATCGACCTTTATCTCGTGACAACGGAAGAGAGACACGCCGCCGGCCTCGATCTGCTTCCGCGCGTTCGCGCGGCGCTCCGCCGCTCGCCCGGCTGTCGCGGCCTCACGGTCGATCTCGGCGTCACGTCACCCGCGCGCCTCGCAGCCGCGCCCGTGTCGATCGCGAACCGGACGCTCGCCGAGTACGGGCGCGTTCTCGCCGGCGACGCGGACGTCCTCGA
Source organism: Gemmatimonadota bacterium (assembly GCA_013002425.1). Lineage (GTDB taxonomy): Bacteria > Orphanbacterota > Orphanbacteria > Orphanbacterales > Orphanbacteraceae > JABDJQ01. The sequence continues at coordinate 5,697 of JABDJQ010000540.1, read as the reverse complement.
CTGCATGCGTTCCCTGAAGGGACAGCCGATTCCGCCGACAGACGGCCTTCTGCTTCTGCAGAACCGCACGGTCGAAGCGCTCGTGCCGGTGCCCCTGTTCACGGAATCATCGATGCACGACGCTTTCTGGTATCTTCACGCGAAAACGGTGCGCGACATCGGACTCTCCGCCGCGGTTGTCGCCGGCCGATTCGCTCCGCGTCTTTCCGATCGCGCGGAACTCGTTCGCGCGACGTGGGAGGGGAGTGACCTCGGCGCGGTCGTGTCCGATTTTCCCGCGCTCTACGAACGGGCCGTGCGCGACGAAGCGGGCGGGGCAACCGCATCCCCTGGGGCGAACGCGAAATCCGGTGCGCGGGACGAAACGGCGCTTCGCCGCGCATGGCAGGATCTCGGCGCCACGCTCTTCGCAGTGGCGCGGTGGGAGTACCGTGCCGTCGACCCGCGCGCGAACGGCGCCCCGACCAGCTGGGTCAGCGTCGGCAACAGCCCGTTCCGGAGGCGCGTCAAATCGTGGCTCCCGTATGCAACCGGTGAACCCGGCGTTTTTCTGCGCGCACTGACCGGAGGATTCCCGGGAACGCCGATGCAGGGGGCTTACGCGGCTGCCTCGTGCCTCATGGCGTCAGTGGGGGCCGCATGGGGAGACATGTCCGGGAACACGGACGCGATGCTCGAAGGAGCTCGCGCCACCTGCCCGTTCCGCGCCGGGAGCCGCGCCCCCGAAGCCGCCTGGTGGGAAATGCGGAACGCGATCTGCGACTACTGGAACGAAACGGTCCTCGGCGGAAGCCGCACGATCGAGAAGGGGAGTCCGCGATGAAGCGCGCCGTGCTGGCCGTTCTGATCGACGCTTTCGGCTACGATCTGCTCGATCGCCACCCGTTCATGCCGGAACTCGAGGATCGCCGCCCTCTCGCCACCGTGGCGGGTTTCAGTTCGTCCGCGATTCCGTCGCTCCTGACGGGGAAGTGGCCGAACGAACACGGACGGTGGTTTCTGTACGGGAAGGCGGGCGAGACGACGCCGTTCAGCAGCGCGCGGCTCTACGCATGGGCCGAAAACCTGCCGAAAATCGGCATCCGCGCGCGCCAGCGATACGAGCGGGAGTTCGCGCGGAACTCCGGCATCGACGAGTATTACCATCTCTATAATATACCCCTCAAATATCTCCCCTCGTTCGACCTGCCCGGCAAACGCTCGATCTACGAACCGGGCGCGATCGAGGGCGTTCCGAATCTGTTCGACAAGCTCTTAGAGCACGGGATTCCGTACGCCTCGTGGAACTGGAGCACGCCCGAAGAGAAGAACTTCGCGGAACTGCACGCGAGCATTCGCGAGGCGAAACTCCCGTTCTACTTTTTCTATACCGCGGTACTCGACGGCGTAATGCACGCGACGGGAACGGAATCAGCGGAAACGCGCGCCGTCATCGAAAGCAATCAGCAGTCGATCCGCGAGGCGGTCCGAATCGCCGAAGAGAAATACGACGAAGTCTCTCTATACATTTTTTCGGACCACGGCATGGTGAACGTCGAGAACGTGATCGATCTGATGGGCGACGTGCGGGCGCTCCCGTTCGTAGAGGGGAAGGACTACCTGCCGTTCTACGATTCGACCTACGCGCGATTCTGGTTCCGGAACGAGAGCGCGGAAAAATCGATCCGCGCCCTGCTCGAATCCGCGCCGGGGGGGAGACTCCTCGCGCGCGAGGAACTCGAACGCCTGCACGTGTGGTTCCCCGACCGTGAATATGGCGACGCCATCTTTCTGACCGACGCCGGAACGGTGATCGCACCGTCGTTCATGGGGAACGAACCGCCTTGCGCGATGCACGGATACCATCCCGAAGATCCGGGCTCGAACGGAATGCTGATCGGGAGCCGGACCATCCCCGCGGGTGTCACATCGATCAGGGACATGGCGCTCTTTCTCGAGCAGGAAGCGCGGCGCGCCCACGGGACCGGCCCGTGAGCACTCTCGCGCGCGCATCGCGGGCCGCTCCGTTCAGCCTGATCGCCAAGGCCGTCCGCTTCATTCTCTCCTTCGCGACCAGTATTCTGGTCGTGCGCATGCTCCCGGAAAACGATTACGGCGTTCTCACGATCGTCCGCACGATCGCCTCGCTTGCAGGCGCGCTGATCGGTTTCGGCATGGGGAACGCCATCCTCCGCTTCCTGCCCGAGCGCGAGGCGAAAGGAGAAGGGGCGCGAGCGCTGCTGAACTGGGCGGCGGCGCTCCCGATGGCGGCCTGGGCGGTCGTCACCGGCTCCGCGTTTCTGCTTCGCGACACGATCGACTCGTTCTACGGCACGCCGATCGGGACGCCGCTCCTCGCCGGCATCGCGCTCCTCTCGGGCAATCTTCTCTATACGATTCTGATGAACACCTGGACTGCGACGTTCCGCACCCGGGAGCTCGCGCTCGTACAGTCGGTGCTGAGCTTCGCGATTCTCGCCGCCTCGTACGGCGCGATCCGCATGGGCTGGGGCGTGATCGGCGTTCTGGCGGCGAGCTCGCTGCCGTATCTGCTGGCCGCGATCGTACGCGGGCCCGCCATCTGGCTCTCGCTCCGCGCGGGGGCGGCGAGACTGCCCGCGAAACCGTTGCTCACATACGGCATTCCGGTCGCGTTCGTCGACATTCTGAATCAGATCACCTGGCGGCAGTCCGAGACGATCCTGCTCGGGCATTACACATCGGCCGCGGCGGCGGGGACGTTCGATATCGCCTACAAGCTGCCGCAGCTTCTTGTGGAATTCGTGCCGGACACGATCTGGCCGCTCGTTCTCGCCGCGTTCGCCGAGGTGTACACGCGCGACCGCTCCCGACTGAACGAGATGATCCGACGCTACTACCAGGTGCTGTTTCTGCTCGTGCTCCCGGTCAGCGTGTTCGGGGTGCTTTACGGGGATCTGCTGATCCAGACGGCCTACGGCACGGAACGGGCCGAAGCCGGGCAGTACGCGCGGATCTTCTTCTTCATCTTCCATCTGACTTTCTGGGGGACGCCGCTTTCGATGGCGCTCTATCTGCTCAAGAAGACGCACGTGAATCTCTGGCTCGCGCTCGTGGCTGCCGCCGTGAACGTGGGGCTCGATTTCGTGCTGATCCCGAAATACGGCCTGCCCGGCGCGGTGCCCCCGGTCGCGATCGCGGTCGCGCTGACGGCCGTTCTTCGCGGAATCACGCTCCGGCGCATGCACGGGACGCTGCCCGTTCCGTGGCGATTTCTCGGCCGCGCCTACCTGGCAACGGCTCCACTCGCGATTTTCTACCCGATTCGGGGCATGGGATCGCCTCCGGTGGCTCTTTGTGCGATCAGTGGTTTGTCTCTTCTGCTGTTGCCCTATACAATAAAGGTCGCGCGACTCCTCGGCGAAGAGGAGCGCGAGTATCTCAGGCAGTCGGGCATTCCCGGACGCGAAATCCTCCTCCGGTGGTTCCGCTGATGCGGCCGCGGAGGTTCACGAACTACGGAGATCAGGATGTATCGAGAGCGAACGGTATCGGCGGTCATTCCCTGCTACAACGAAGAGGAGGGGATTGCGCACGTCATCGAGTCGATGCCCGACTTCGTAGACGAGGTCGTCGTCGTGGACAACAATTCGACGGACCGCACGGCGGAGATCGCGACGAAGCTCGGCGCGCGCGTGATTCACGAAAAGCGCAAAGGTTACGGGGCCGCCTACAAGGCGGGGATTCCCGCCGCAAAGTCGGACATTATCGTAACGATGGACGGCGACGGCACGTACCCGGTCGAGGAGATCAAGGACCTGATCGATTACATGTTCGAAAAGGATCTCGACTTCGTTTCGGGTTGTCGTTTCCCGCTCAAGAACGCCGAGGCGATGCACTTCCTGAACAAGCTCGGCAACACGATCCTCACGCTCGAGATGCTGATTCTCTACGCGCGCAATATTCGCGACTCGCAGTCCGGAATGTGGTGCTTCAAGTCCGAAGTGTATCCGAAGTTCAAGATGACCTCCGACGGCATGCCGTTCTCCGAGGAGCTCAAGATCGAAGCGATCCTCGCGAAAGACGTCAAGTTCGACGAGTACCACATCACGTATCATCAGCGGATCGGCGAAGTGAAGCTCAACATGTGGGCCGACGGCTTCGAGAATCTGTTCTTCCTCGCAAAGAAGCGGTTCTTTCGATAGAGGGCGCTGTTGCGCGATACCCGCGGCGCGGGGAGGGCACGTAAGATGTTCTCCGTGCGCATCGCTCGTACTCTCGTTCTCGTCGCGCTGCTCGCGCTCGCGCGCATTCCGTTCTTCACGTCTCTGGCACTTCCGCCTTTCATCACGATGTCCGCGGCGCTTCTCGCGATTCTGCTCCCGGGCGTGTGGCTCGCGCAGGCGATTCACGACATCCGCGATACGTCCGCGGCGGCGATCGCGTGGGGTTTCGCTTTCTCGCTCGCCCTCGTTTCCGCCGGTTCGATCGCGTTTCATCTGACGGGAACGCTCGGACTCGGCGCGCTTCTCGCGTTTGTCATGGCGTGCGGTTATGCCATCGCTCTCATTGCGACGCCGCGCCCGGAATCGAAGCCGCTTCCCGCCCGCGCGGAAACGTGGCTGCTCGTCGCCGCGGTGGCCGTCACGGCTCTCGTTTCTTCGCCTCGAACCGGCTACCTGACCGACGCGTACGATCATCTCGGCACCGTGCGATGGATGACGATCGAGGACCGGGCGTATCCCGTGGAGTCGTTTCACAAGGACCGCGCGGCCGCGGGCGTGCTCGACCCGCGCAAGGGGACGTACCATACGGCGTTCGCGCTCGCGAGCGCTCTCTCGGGCGTGGATCCGGTCGACGGCTACCGCACGTTCCAGGCGTTCACTCTGCTGCTCGCGTTCGCTTCCGTGCTGACCGCGGCGCGCGCGTTTCTCACGGGAGAACGCGCGGCCTGGATCGGGTTTCTGCTCTTCGTGGTTCTGCATCGCGGAGGGCCGGCGGGGGAGTGGTTCTCGACGGCCGGGTATCCGGGATCGGCCGGGCTCTGGCTCTATCTGCTGTTTCTTTCGGTGATCGTGAGGGGACGGGCCGCGTATCTTCCGCTCGCGGCGCTCGGCTTCGCGACCGTCGGCGTTCATCTGTTCTACGGGCTGCTTGCCGGACTCGCGTTTCTGTATCTCTGCGCCGGGCTCGTGATCTTCCGGCGCGCGGCGGGCGCGGGCCAGGCGCTCCGCGGCGCCGTCGCGTTCGGGATCGGCGCGCTCCCGGTGGCGATCTTCCGCTATCTCGCGACATACGATCCCGCGAATCCACTGCATCTGCATCGGCAGGCCGTCATCGAGCTTACGGACCGGCTGGCGGTGCTCGACTACACGCCCGTTCTCCAGGCGCTCGGAATCGGAGGTCTCGCCGCGCTCGTCTTCGTGCCGTTCCTCGACTGGCGCGGACGAGGCGAGAGCGAAACGCGGGGCGAGCTGTTCCTGGGCGTTTCGCTCGCCGGCACGATCCTGATCGTCTGGAATCCGGTCGTCTTTCCGCTGCTGGAACCGCATCTCGGATATCTGATGCGACGCATTCCGTACGCCGTACCGTGGGCCTTCGTCTTCGCCGCCGTCATGAGCCGGCCCGGGGGAGCGCGCGTTCTCACGATGGCCGCGCTGGCGGTCGTCATCGTCACGGCGGGTTGGGACGCCACGCGTATCCGCCCGCCTCGCGCGAGAGCGGCGGCCGGAGTCGAGG
>JABDJQ010000529.1 GCA_013002425.1 Gemmatimonadota bacterium | reverse complement strand
GTCCCGTCCTCATCGAGCGCGCGCTTGCCGATTTCGGCTGCGGCGCGGGGGAATCGATCTTCGTCGGAGACACGGGAGTCGACGTGCACGCGGGGCGCGCGGCCGGGCTCTATACGATCGCCGTGCTCGGCGGTTTTCGAGACGAGAGCGAGGTACGCGCCGCCGGGCCCGACCGCGTCGTCGGACGGCTTGACGAAACGATCGCATTCCTACCATGATCGGTCGGCCGGCGGCGGCCGTGCTTTCGATCACAATCATCATTAAGGGTTCCATACATGAGCAAGTCCAAGAAATCAGCGATTTTCCATTACGCCAGCAGCGAGACCGACGCGGACCTTCTCTATCTCGCGGGTTTCCGGTCCGGCGATCCTTTCGTTTACGCCCACGTCGGGCGGAAGCGCTACCTGATCGTTACGGATTTCGAAGTAGGACGCGCCACCGAGGAGTCGAACGTCGACGAAGTGATCGCGCTCTCCGGACTGGCGGCCAAAGCGGGCGGTATCGACCTCTACGATGCGGCGCTCCGGTTTCTGAACGACAAGGGCGTCGGCACGATCATAGTGCCCGAGCAGTTTTCGATCGGAATCGCGAAGCGTTTCGAGGCCGACGGAATCGCCATTGAAATCGTCGAAGGGGCTTTCGTTCCCGAGCGCGCGATGAAGAACTCCTACGAGGTCAAGCTCATCAAGGAGACGCAGCGCAAGGCGGAAAAAGCGATGGAGGCCGCGATCCAGTGGATCCGCTCGTCGTCCGTCCGCCGCGGCACGCTTTACGTATCGGGCAAGCCGCTCACTTCGGAGATGGTACGCAAGCGGATCGAACTGCAGCTGATGGAACAGGGATGCCTGGCCGCCCATACGATCGTGGCGTGCGGCGACGACGGCATCGACCCGCACAACACCGGATCGGGCGCTCTCCGCGCGAACAAGCCGATCATCATCGATATATTTCCGCGCTCGCTGAACCACTACTACTGGGCCGACATCACGCGCACGGTCGTGAAAGGCAAGGCGACTCCCACGGTGAAGAAGATGTTCCGGGCCGTGCGCGAGGGGCAGCGGATCGCGATGACGATGATCAAGCCGGGTGCGCGCGCCGATCTGATCCACAAGGCGATTCACGATCACTTCGAGGAAACCGGCTTTCAGACGAAGATGGCGAACGGCAGGATGGAGGGGTTCATCCACGGCACGGGGCACGGGGTCGGTCTCGAGATCCACGAAATGCCGCGCGTTTCCAAGGCGAGAGGGAAACTCAAGGCGGGCCACGTCATTACCGTGGAACCCGGTCTCTATTATAAGGGGCACGGAGGAATCCGGCTCGAGGACCTCGTACTCGTGACGCCGGAGGGCGGCAAGAGCCTGACCAGGTTCGCCAAAATACTCGAAGTATAGCTTTTTCAGCTATTTGCGAGGTTTTCATGGCCGATCGGCCAGATTCCGTTCACCGCCGGCCTCTCCGGTACGCGCCAATCCGGGGGTAAAATAGCGACGTCCGGTCCCAACGGCTCTCCGAAGCCCGATTTCGCTTGATTCAATCCGTGGAATTCCGCTAAGATACTGGGGTATCGCAAGGACCATCCTGCCCGGACTGGATACTTACTGAACAGAAATAGAGGTTTTGGATTGAAGATTTGCCGTCTTTCTGGTAGTCTTCTTCCAAAGCCGAAAGTGTCTCCACAGTTTTCCTCCCGTAAGTGTTGCCGGAAACAGCAGTTGCGGTGTGGGGCATGATTCGATTTTTGTTTAATGAAACAGGCAAATTGCAGCAGCCAAACAAGGAGGGGTTCTCAGTTGAAATTGCTAAGAATTTCTATCGCAATGCTCCTGTTCGTGGCCGTACCGGCCACCGCCGTCCAACTCGTGGACATCAGCGGGTACGATTATACGTTCCCGGTGCCAGGCGGTGAGTTCACGGCCCCGAACAATTATTACGAAGCCCTGGGGCAGATTCAGGCCGCGAACGGCTCGTACCTGACCACGGACTTCGGTAATAACCAGTACACGTTCTACATGCTCTCGGACTTCATCGCGACCGCGGATACGCTGGGCGGCCTCTTCGGCGTCTACACGTACGGTCCGAACACGTTCGTCGGCCTGTACGAAGATGCCATCGGTGGCGGTACGGCTTACGCCTACGGCACCAACCCGCAGAATGCTTCGGCTCCGGCGACCTTCGTCGACGGCACGCTCATTCTCGGCGGCATCAGCCCCGATCTCACGATCACGGTCAACCTGAGCACGCTCGACGGTTCGCTCGCAGGCACGATCGGCTGGAACGCCGGTTCGCAGCTCGCGAATCTGACCGGCTGCACGACGACCGACTTCGCGGTCATCGGACACGGCGATCCGGGCGTTCCGGTCGGCTATGTCTGGGACATCGACGGCGAAATCAGCCTTCTGTGCGCCACGGCCACGGAAGATGCGACCTGGAGTGAAGTCAAAGGGCTGTTCCGGTAACCAATGTATAGAGAGGACAAGAACATGAAAAAGTTCTGCATCGGTCTCTCCCTCGTATTGGTTACAACACTTGCGGGAACAGCATCAGCGGGGACAGACTTCTTAATCGACTGGG
>JABDJQ010000519.1 GCA_013002425.1 Gemmatimonadota bacterium | reverse complement strand
CAGCTATGTGGTCTACGGCATTCTCGCGAACGGCGCCACGACCGTCATGTACGAAGGGGCCCCGAACTGGCCTGCGGAAGATCGCTTCTGGGAGATCGTCGACAAGTATCAGGTGACGATCTTCTATACCGCGCCGACCGCGATCCGCGCGTTCATGAAATGGGGCGAGAAGTTTCCGAAGAAACACTCGCTGGCATCACTTCGTCTGCTGGGAACCGTGGGCGAGCCGATCAATCCTGAAGCATGGATCTGGTACCACACCGTGATCGGCAGGAAGAACTGCCCGATCGTCGACACCTGGTGGCAGACCGAAACCGGCGCGATCATGCTCGCGCCCCTTCCCGGCGCGATCAGCACGAAGCCGGGCTCGGCCACGCGTCCGCTTCCCGGCGTGGTGCCGCAGATCGTCGACAAAGACGGCGCGGAGGTGACAGACGGCGCGGGTGGTTTTCTCGTGCTTCGCGAGCCGTGGCCGTCGATGCTGCGCACGATTTACGGAAACGACGATCGGTTTCGCGCGCAGTACTGGAGCCAGGTTGAGGGCGCGTACTTTACAGGCGACGGGGCGCGCGTCGACGAAGACGGGTACTACTGGATCATGGGACGCGTGGATGACGTGATCAATATCAGCGGGCACAGGCTCGGTACGATGGAAGTCGAGAGCGCGCTCGTGAGCCACCCGAAAGTAGCCGAAGCCGCGGTCGTGGGACGCCCCGACGAAATCAAAGGGGAATCGATCGCGGCGTTCGTGACGCTCGAATCCGAATACGAACCGAGCGACGCACTGATGAAGGAGCTGCAGGCGCACGTGGTAAAGGAGATCGGGGCGATCGCGCGCCCGGACTTCATGAGGTTCACCGAGGCGCTGCCGAAAACGAGGTCGGGGAAGATCATGCGGCGGCTCCTTCGCGATATTGCCGCGGGCCGCGAAGCGCAGGGCGATACGACGACGCTGGAGGATCACTCGATTCTCGACAAGCTGCGCGGGAAAGATTCGTAGGCGTGAACGGACCGCGCGACGGATGCGTCGCACCGGCGATACTGCCGAGGGACGACGCGCACGTAACAACAAAAGAAGGCGGCGACCCGCATGAGTCGCCGCCTTTTGTTTTCTGCATCGTCGCAGTGTCTAGCGGAACATGTCCTTCACGGACGACCAGCTCGAAGACTCCGTTCCCGTTGTCGCTCCGCAGGTCGGCAGCATCCCGGTCACGGGACCCCGGCAGTTCTCCGTGGAAAATTTGATCAGTCCGTCGACCGTCATCGGCGCGGGCGGAAGATCGCTGTAGAAGCAGAACGTGCCCGAGCCGCTCTTGTCGGGCTCGCAGCTCTGGCCCTCGATCGGGTCGAACTTCGCCATCGGTCCTTCAATCCCGGGGATCGAGGGATCGTCCTCACACTGGAACTCGCCTTCGAACGTCACCGTGTCGCAATCTTCTCCGTCGGTGTAGCCCGCGACGTCGTCAAACGCGATGGGCGGATCCGTGCAGAGATCCTCGCAGAGATCGAGGTCGAGCAGCAGATCCCAGTGGCTCAGTCCGTGAGGCAGAGGTCCCCAGGTAATTTCCACCGTGTACTTGTAAGTGCCGAGTGAAGAGTTCACGGTCTCGACCGTGGCCGTGCCGCTGAGGCAGGTCTCCACCGCGTGCACGGTGTCGGCCAGTCCGAAGGTGGCGATGGCTGCAACGAGAACGCCAATTATGATACCAAACTTCAATGTATACCCCCTGGTGTGGTTCGTGATGTCGTTACACGAGGTCTTTGCTTACACCCGTAATTTTATCAATCGGGCATGTCGCGTGTCGTGGGAAACAAAAGTCAATGTGCGACAATTCAGCGAAAAGAACGAGCGACGGCGGCCGGAACCACCGTCTCTACGCAGCCCGGACGGACAGAACGCGGCATGTCAGACGAAGGTCGGATTCATTTCGAGATGAGAATGAGCCTGCGGGGAAGGGCCGGATCAGCCGCCGGCCATCGGTGTGGCGATCTCGAGGCGATCGCCGTCCTCGACCATCGTAGCTTCATACGCGGCGCGGTCGACAGGCTCGCCGTTCAGTTCGATCAGCGCCCAGCGCGACTCGAGGCCGAGTTCCGAAAGAAGCGTGAGAAGCGGCACGGGGGACGCGAGCGGGCGCTCTTTCCCGTTCACGACACACTCACCCATGAAGCGCCTCTTCCCAGTCTTTCCAGACGGGATCGATCCCCTGGGCCGACAGCATGGCTCCGACTTCTGCGGCCGTGCGGTGATCTTCGATCTCGAACTGCTTTTCGCTTTCGTCGGGGTGCTCGTAGCCGCCGGGCTCCGTGCGGGAACCCGCGCTCATCATCGTGACCGCGATGCGCGAAAGTCCGTCGCGAAGGGCCGGCGCTTCGCGCGTCGACAGCACGATTCCGGCGTCGGGAAACACGAGACGGAGCGCGCACATCATCTGCAGCAACTGACGATCGCTCACCTGATAGCGTGGTTCGATCGCGCCCGCGGCTTCACGAATGCGCGGAAAGCTGAAGCTGATTTCGGTCCGCCCGAACCGGCGATAGAGATGCGCGGCGTGCGTTCCGAGCGCGAGAATCTCCTCGCGCCACGGCGCGAGGCCGAGCAGCGTGCCGATGCCGATACGGCGAACACCCGCGGCGGCCGCGCGACTCGCGGCGAGCAATCGGTCGTCGTAATCTTTCTTCGGGCCGTGCGTGTGATACGAGGCATAGAGTTCGCGATCGTACACTTCCTGATAGACGACGACGCCGTCGGCGCCCGCTTTCACGGTCGCTTCGTAGCCCGACGTCGTGAGCGGCTGCACTTCGATCGCGACCTGCGGCACGAACTCCCGCGCGATGCGCACGGCTTCGGAAAGATAATCGCGGTTCACCCACTTCGGATGTTCCCCCGATACGAGCAGGATGTTGCGAAACCCCTGCGCGCTCAGATAGCGGGCTTCGCTCCGGATCTGCTCCGCGTTCAGCGTGCTCCGCGCCACATCGTTGTCGCGTCTGAATCCGCAGTAGGTGCATACGTTCACACATTCGTTCGAGAGATAGAGCGGCGCGTACAGACGAATCGTGCGCCCGAACCGCTGCGCCGTGAGATCGGCCGCCGCGCGGGCGACTTCTTCGAGCAGATTGTCGGCCGCGGGCGAAAGAAGAACGGCCAGATCCCACCGGTCGCGATGCTCCTTGCGAAGAATCTCGCGCACCGCTCGATCGTCGGCGCACTCGGCGCGTACGATCATTTCGCCGAACGGAATCGTGTCGATGGCGTGAATCAGGTCGTTCATGACTCGCCGAGAAACCCTGTGAGAGGAGATGAGGCTTCGGCCGACGAGCGCTCCCCGGGGCGGCCGGCGAGATACGCGAGGCGCCCCGCAACGCAGCCGAGGCGGAACGCTTTCGCCATCGCGACGGGATCTTCGGCCGTGGCGATGGCCGTGTTGACGAGAACGGCGTCGGCCCCCATCTCGAGCGCTTCCGCGGCGTGCGACGGCGCGCCGAGTCCCGCGTCGACCACGACGGGAACTTCCGCTTCCTGCAGTATCAGCGCGATCGCGTCGCGCGTTCGCAGCCCGCGGTTCGTGCCGATCGGGGCGCCGAGCGGCATCACGGTCGCGGCCCCCGCGTCGGCGAGCTGTTTCGCCAGAATCGGGTCGGCCTGCATGTACGGAAGCACGGTGAAGCCTTCCTTCACGAGGATCTCGGTCGCGCGCAACGTTTCGAGGGAGTCGGGAAGCAGATGCGAAGGGTGCGGAGTCACTTCGAGCTTCACCCAGTCGGAGATCCCGCCGGCGCGCGCGAGTCGCGCAAGACGCACGGCTTCGTCCGCGCTCCGCGCGCCGGAAGTGTTCGGCAGGAAGAGATACCGTTCGGGATCGAGAAGGTCGAGGATGTTGCCCTGGCTCGCGCCCGGGTCGACGCGCCGGAGCGCCATGGTCACGATTTCGGCGCCCGACACTTCCGCCGCTTCCGCCATCTGCTGGTGTGACGCGAATTTGCCGGTGCCGAGAAGCAGGCGCGATTGAAACGAGCGCCCGGCGATGATGAGTGGGTCTTCGCGATGCATGTTACGATTTCGCTCCGCTGCTGTTTACGAGTTCCAGTTTCCGTGAACGGTCGAGACGCTTGACCTCGCGTTCGCGCCGGAGCGCGTCCTCGTGGGTCAGCCCGTCGACCTGCATTCTGAGCGCGACCGGTCCGCGACCGCGCGTATACTTGGCGCCCCGGCCGCTGTTGTGCGCTTCGATTCGCTCGGCTACGGAGCGCGCGATTCCGGTGTAGAGCGTACCGTCGGCGCATTCCACGATGTAAAGCGACCAGGAATCGTCCATTCACATAGTATAGTGTGCGCGGGCGACGGGCGAAACCGGTAACCATGAAAAGCGTACCTCCATTCCGACTTCTGTTCATAGGGAGCCTCGCTCTCAGCGGCGAGGACCGCTTTCTGCCGACTCTCGAAGCCGCCGTGCGGGGCGGCGCCGACGCGTTTCTGCTGCGCGAGAAGGCGCTCGAGGGCCGTGCGCTCTGGAAAATCGCGACCGCGGCGCGCGCGATCACGCGGTCGCACGGGGCGAAGCTGATCGTGAGCGACCGCTTCGACGTGGCCCTTGCGGCCGGGGCGGACGGCGTGCACCTGCCCGAATCCGGGTTCGATCCGCGCGATATCAGAGACCGTGTCGGGGGCCGGCTCCTGATCGGTAGAAGCGTGCACGACGCCGGAGGCGCCCGGACAGCCGAGGAGGCGGGCGCGGATTACCTGATGCTCGGCCCCCTTTTCGCGACGCCTGGCAAGAAGCCGCTCGAACCGGAGGCGGCCGGGAATATCGTGCGGGAGCGATCGATCCCGGTTGCGGCGGTCGGCGGCATCGAACCGGAGCGCATTCCCGCGCTCGCCGCGCTCGGGTTTCGTTCGTTCGCCGTGATCCGGGCCATCGCCGGAAGCGCCGGCCGATCGGACGCGGCGCCACTTCCGTCATCCCTCACGGCGGCCGAAAGCGCCGCCCGTGCTCTCGCGAAGGAAATCGCGCGAGCCGTACGGGAGGAAGATACGCCGTGAGCGCCAGGCGTAAACGCCGCGGTTCGCGCGCCGGCCGCATGCAGGAGCATCGGCGCCGCGGCCGGATCATGACCCTCGCCATCGCGCTCGCGGCGGGATCGCTGCTGCTCGGCCCGGCCGCGCTCGTTTCGATTCCGCGCTACGACTTCGGGCGGCTCGCAGAGGAACGCCCCCGCGTCACGGCCGTCATGCGCGAAACGGCCGAACGCTCCGTCAGAGAAGGCACCACGATTCGACGAAGCTGGCAATGGGTCCCGATCGACGCGATGAGCCCCCATGTCGCGCCCGCTTTCGTAGCCGCGCTCGACCCCGCGTTCTACGAACATCGCGGAATCAACGTGCGCGCCATGCGCGGCGAAATCGGGGAGGCCTGGAGCCGGCGCGCCTGGCCGGGGTTTGCGCCGACAATCTCGCGGCGCGTGGTGCGCGAACTGGTGCTGGGACGTACGCTCTCGCTCGCGGAGCGCCCGTCGGAGTGGGTGCTTACCACGAGGATCGAGCGAAGGTTGTCGAAAAAACGCATTCTCGAGATCTTCCTGAACGTCGCGCTCTGGAAAGACGGTGTATACGGAGTGGAAGAACAGGCGCAGGAGCGGTTCGGCAGGAGCGTGCGCGCGCTTTCGCTTCGCGAGTCCGCCCTGCTCGCGGCGGGGTTTCGCGCGAACGAAATCAGCGGGGACGAAGATGGCGCGCCGGCCGCCGGGCTCGCGCTTCATCGCAGCGCGAACCTCGTTCTGAAACGGATGGAACGGGCGGGCTTCATCACGAGCGCCGAATTCGAGGATCACTGCTTTCGTCTCGAAGGGCGCCCCTTGAACGCGAAAGCGGGCGCCTCCGCCCGGGAGACGCCCGACTCGTAATCTTTCCGCATGGCGAGCGCGTTCCGCGCGCTACGGCATGATGCGTTCGATATCCTTCAGCGCCTGCTTTGCGATGATCATGCGCTGAATCTCGCTCGTTCCCTCGCCGATCTCGCACACTTTCGCGTCGCGGAAGAAGCGCTCCACGGCGTATTCCTTCGTGTAGCCGTAGCCGCCGTGAATCTGCACGGCTTCGCGGGTCGCGTCCATCGCCATTTCGGAGCAGTAGAGTTTGGCCATCGACGCCGCCGAGACGAGGTCCTCTCCTCTGTCGCGCCGGCGCGCGGCTTCGTACACGAGATGCTTGCCGCAGGAAATGCCCGTCGCCATGTCCGCCAGTTTCGCCTGCACGAGCTGAAAGTTCGCGATCGGGCTGCTGAACTGCTCCCGCTCCTTCGCGTACTTCAGCGATTCCTCGAAGGCGCCCTCGGCGATCCCGAGCGCGAGCGCGGCTATGCAGATGCGGCCGTTCGAAAGCTGCATCTTCGCCTGATTGAACCCCTCGCCACGCTTGCCTAGCAGGTTCTCTTTCGGGACACGCACGTTTTCCAGAATGACTTCGCTCGTATCCGAAGCGCGCCACCCCATCTTGTTCTCTTTCTTGCCCGCGCGCAGCCCCTCCATCCCCTTTTCGAGGACGAACATCGAAATGCCGGCCGGCCCGGTCGACCCCGGATCCGTGCGCGCCACGACCGTGAAGATGTCGGCGACAGCCCCGTTCGTGACGAACATCTTCGTACCGTTCAGCACGAAATGATCGCCTTCTTCGATCGCCGTGGTCTGGAGCGAGGCGGCATCGGAGCCCGAATTCGGTTCGGTCAGGCAGTATGCCGCAATCTTACGGCCGGTCGCGCCCGCCGCGAGATACTTCTTCTTCTGCTCTTCGTTCCCGAAATCGTAGATCGGACCGAGCGCGTTGGAAGTGTGCGTCACGACCGTAACCGAGACGGAAGCGTCGACGCGCGCGAGTTCCTCGACGACGAGCGTGTACGCGAGGTAGTCGAGCCCGGCTCCGTCGTACTCCTCGGGGAACGGAACTCCCATGAGACCGAGGTCCGCGAGCTTCTTTACGATTTCAGTGGGGAACTCCGCGTTCTCGTCGCGCTCCATGGCGCCCGGCGCGACTTCCTTACGCGCGAAATCGCGCACCATCTTCCTGATTGCCTTGTGATCCTGTGACAGTTCCATCGTTGTATTACCCGTTCTCTTTACATTCCAAAGAAGAGTCGTTTGGCCAGTTCATCGGGGAGGCCGACGTCGAGAATTTTATTCGAAGCGGTTTCCACGTCGTATTCGACGCGGCAGATTTCAATCGTCTTCCTGCGCGAATCGTACAGACAGTACGAAAGCCGGGGGTCCCCGTCGCGCGGCTGCCCGACGGATCCTACGTTCACGATATAGCGATCGTCGGCGCTCAGATCGAGCTCGCCCGCTTCCATGATCCCGGTGTGTTCGTGCGAAGCGGAGAAGAGGGCCGGCACATGCGAGTGCCCGACGAAACAGATGAACTCCTCGAAGCAGTCGAACGCTTCATCCGAATACGCCGTATTGAGAACGTAATGCCATTCCTTCGGCTCGTAGGGCGAGGCGTGCACCGTGAAGATGCTGCTCGTGTTCCATGTGTACGGCAACGCGCGGATGGCGTCGAGATGCTCCGGCTTCAGCTGCTTGCGCGTCCACTCCGTGGAGAGCTGCGCGCGGAGCGTGAAGTTATCGGTGGAGGTCTCGCCGGCAGCGGCCGCGTCGTGGTTGCCCATCAGAATCACGTCGCACTGATCGCGCGCGAGTTCGAGGCACTCCACGGGGTTCGCGCCGTATCCGATTACGTCCCCGAGACAGATCAGCTTCTCGCACTCCTCCTCGCGAATCGAGTCGAGCGCGGCTTTGAAGGCCTCGAGGTTTCCATGAATGTCCGAAACGATCGCATACTTCATAGTTGATTCATCTATAGAACTGAAACCGGTTCTTCTTCGGGGAGCAGCGAAAGAACTTCGCGCGCGCAGTCGAGACCGCGCACGGCGTGTTCGTCGCCTTCGAACACATAGTGAAGAACTCGCCTCAGGTTAGCGTCCTGGTTCGTTTCGAAAGTGAGAGTGCGCCCGTCCTCCGACGGAATGATCGCGTTCACTCCCTTTCGAATGTCGACTCGCCGGACTTTCCGTTTGCGAGTCTCTTCCACGTATATCGATTCGCTTTCGAGAAAGCTGTCGATCGCGCGCCGATGCGCTTCGCTCAATGTACCTTCTCGCAATGAAGCCGTCCAAACAATTTCCATCTCCATACCGTCCATCGAAGGACCGTGAAGCGCGACGACTTCGCCGCCCGCCAGACGGATGCCCTCGGGGAACTGTTCGTTCAGCGCGCTTACGACTGCCGCCGGATCGATTGACTCATGAAACACGAATTCCACGAGCTCTTCGCGCCCGGTCCAGCCGGTGGGGAGGGGCCGGCCGAAGCTGAGCCGCAGATGAGGATTGAAACCCTGCGTGTATGCGATCGGAAGACGGGCGCGGCGCACGGCCAGCCGGAATACACGCTGCAGTTCGAGATGCGAGAGAAAGCGGTTCACGCCCTGTTTCGTGAAACGGAAGCGGATCCGGTGCCGGCCTTCCGGCGGACGGAACGGGGCGACGGACTTCAAGTCTTCCCGCGGGTTTACGTTCTCCGTTCGGCGCACGAACGTATCGTTGTCGCACGAACGGCATACCCGGCACTCTCTGCGGCAGAACGGGGTGTACCGTTC
>JABDJQ010000509.1 GCA_013002425.1 Gemmatimonadota bacterium | reverse complement strand
CGACTTGGTGGTGAAGAACGGTTCGAAGATCTTCGCGCGCAGATCGTTGGGAATGCCCGGTCCGTTATCGACGATACGGATCTCGACGCTGCCGTTGCGCCGCGCCGTCGAGACCGACAGCGCCGCGTTCTCTTCGTCCCGCAGGACGTCGAGGGCATTGCCGATCAGATTGATCAGGACACGGCCCATGTCCTGGGGGGCGATGCTGGCGTTGCCGACGCTGTCGTCATAACGGCGGTTGATGTCAACCTGAAGCTCGGGATGACGCGCCCGGTAGCCGTGCCATGCTAGGTTCACGTATTCATCGACGAACCCGTTGATCGCGACATCGAATCGCTCGGCGTCGCCGGGACGGGCGTGCTCCATCATCCCGCGGACGATGGAGTCGGCGCGGCGGCCGTGCTTCGCGATCTGTTTGGCGTTCATCTGCAGGCTGGCGATCAGGTCTTCGATCTCGTGGTGCTTCGCCGCGATGGACGCCGCGTCTCCGCCCTCGAGAATCTCCCGAAGCTCGGTGGCCATTTCGGAGTTCAGGTCCGCGAAGTTCGTCACGAAGTTCAACGGATTCTTGATCTCGTGCGCGATTCCGGCCGTGAGCTGCCCGAGTGACGCCATCTTCTCCTGCTGGACAAGCTGCTGCTGCATCTGCCGAAGTTCGTCGATCGTGCTGTTCAGCTTTCGATACGCGTTGGCGTTGTCCATCGCGACGGACGAATATGCCGCCATCGTCTTCAGCAGGTTCAGATCGTTCTGGGTGTAGGCGTTTTTCTCGAAGCTCTGCACGGTGATGACGCCGAGCACTTCGTCTTTCGAAACGAGCGGCAGGTAGATGAGCGACTGCGGGCGACGGCTCGTCGTGCCGTCCTCGAGCGTCGCGCCCTGCTCGTCGTATGAATCGATGTACTTCGAGTACTCGGTTTCGACATCGTTGATGAAAACCGCCTCCTTGTGCTCGATGCACCAGACCGGAAACTGATTCTTGTCGCTGGCATCCCGTGTGTACGGCTCGTACTTCTTGCCTTCCTCCATGGCCAGCCGGTAGTCGATCTGATTGCGATCCGATCGCCACACGCCGACGCCGAATATGGGAGCGTCGGTCAGTTCATTGATGTGAACATAGACCCGGTCGAAAATCGTCTCGAAGTCGAGGGATGCCGTGATCTCCTGCCCGATGTCGGAGAGCCGCTCAATGTTTTTCTTGCGCTCATTTTCGGCGGCGAGCGCCTTCGCCTCGGACTCGGCGGCCTCGGCGCGCAGCTCGATTTCCTGCAGCTCGGCGCGGGCCCGCTCACGCTTCAGCAGGCGCCGACGCTGGAACCGATCAGCGCCGAAGATCGCGGCCCCGAGCAGAACGGCGAAAAGGATGTACGCCCACGTCGTGCGGTACCACGGCGGAAGCACGGTCACACCAAGGGTGGCGCCGCTCTCGTTCCAGACGCCGTCGGGGTTCGCCGACCGCACCCGCAGCGTGAATTCGCCCGGCGGCAGGTTCGTATAGGCAGCCGTCCTCTGAAAGCTGGGCTCGGACCATTCGTCGTCGTATCCGTCGAGCAGGTACGAGTAGTGGTTTTTCGTCGGGTTGGAAAAGTGCAGGCCGACGAAATCCACCGAGAAGCTGTTCTGACCGTAAGGGACTTTCAGCGCAGCCGAATCCGCCAGCGAGCCCTCCAGCAAGTCGCTGCCGGCGCGCACGGGACGGCCGTCCACGCGCAGCGCCGTAAACGCCACGTCCGGAGCCGCCGTGTTGACATTCAGCCGCGACGGCGAGAACGCCGTGATTCCGCTGACATCGCCGAAGTAAAGCATGCCGCCGCGCCCCGTGGTGTACCCGTTCTGCATGAACTCGAGTTCGCGAAGGCCGTCATCCGTCCCGTAGTTGCGAAACGTCTCGGTTTCGACGTCGAACGAGAAGATGCCCCCGTTCGTGCTCATCCAGAGCATGCCCTCATCGTCCTCGAGCAGTCCGTACACCGTGGTATTGGCAAGACCCTCTGCCGGCCCGAAGTGCCGAAAGGTCCGCGTCTCCATATCGAAGCGGTTCAGCCCCCCGCCCTGCGTAGTCACCCACAGGATTCCCGGCTGGGATGCCCGCTCGAGCACCGTTTCAACGTGGTTGCCGCTGATGCCCGTGGAGTCCGTCGGATCGTACGAGAAACGTTCGAACGTTTCCGTATCCCGGTCGAAACGGACGAGTCCGGCGTCCATGCTGCCGATCCAGAGTGCCCCGTCGCTGGCCTCGATAATGTGGGCGACGGCGAAAGGGTTGGTCGTGGGATCACCCGGGCTCGGCCGGTAGCGCCTCACCTCACCCGAGCGGGCGTCGTATCGCTGCAGGCCGCCGCCCGTCGTACCGCTCCATATCACGCC
>JABDJQ010000507.1 GCA_013002425.1 Gemmatimonadota bacterium | reverse complement strand
CGTCCGTGAACTTGTCGTAGTACTGCGTGTCGAAACCGGCGCCGCCGATGTTCGTCGGGCGCGTCACGAAATCGTCGTCCGGCAGCTGCTCGGCGATCGACACGCGGTCGGCGTAACGCCAGTCCATCATGTCGTTGATCTCCTGCATCAGGAACCAGCCGGCCGCCTCCTGCGGGAAGATGTTCATGAAGTCGGTCGCGTCCATACGGAAGCCGTCGATCCGATACTCCTCGAGCCACATCATCGCGTTCTGAATGTAGTAGTCGCGCACTTCGGGCTTGTCGAAGTCGGCCTGCGAGCCCCAGGGCGTGCCGACGACGGGATCGTCGAAGTAGATCTGCGTGCCGTCGTACTGCCAGAGGAAATTGTCGGTGTCGGAGAAGTGGTTGTACACGATGTCGAGCAGCACGGCGATCCCGTGCGCGTGGAGCGAGTCGATCATCGCCTTGCATTCGTCGGGGGTGCCGTAGATCCACTCGGGCGAATAGATGCCGATCGGGTTGTAGCCGGCCGACTCGTCGCCGGGGAACTCGTTGATCGGACAGATCTGCACCGCGTTGACCCCGAGCTCGGCGAGCTGATACGCGCGATCGGCCACTTCGAGATAGCCCGAAGGGAACGGCGCCGTGCCGTGCGGATCGTTCCGTCCCGCGAACGTGCCGATATGGATCTGGTAGATGATCATCTCTTCGAGCGCGGGCGTTACGAACGAGTTGCTGTTCCATACATAGCGCGTCGGATCTTCGACGATCGAGTTGTTGTTGTCGCCCGCGTTGATCGCGCGTGAATGCGCGTCGGTCTTCCAGACCGGGCTCGCGCCGTCGTTGAAATAGAGTTTGTAGTTGTCGCGATCGGCGACGCCCGGGATCCGCGCGATCCAGTCGTTGCCGTTCGCCTGCATCGGATTCACGGTCGTCCATCCGTTGAAGTCGCCGCGAACGCGGGCGCTCGAAGCGCCGGGGGCCCAGGTGCGAAAGACGGCGCCGGTCGTCGTCTTGACCGCGCCGTAAGGAGCGTGCGTGTACGATCCGAAATCGACGGTGAAATCGGCGCCGCTCGGAATCGTGTCGGACATGCCGGCCGTCGTGTAGTAATCCGTGTCGCTACCGTCCGTCAGTTCGATCACGTAGTCGACGAATCCGCCGAACGAGGAATCGAGATCGGCCTGCCATACATCGTACGGACCTTTGTCTTCGACGAAGTAGGCGTTCTCCCAGGTCGTGATGACGCCGCCGTCGACACCGCGGACCCGCGCCGACGTGATGTCGAAGTCCCAGGTCTGAAACCGGACCGAGAACGGCTCGCCGTTTTCGGGACAGATCGGGCGAAGGTCCTGCCAGATGACATGAGAGACGCCGTTCCATTCGACGGTGTTGTCATGGGAAGCGGCCCGTGGGGCGGAGGCGTTCCCGAACAGGACAGCCAGAGCCAGGGCGGTTAGAAAAGTGCGCATTTACATACGTCTCCGTATTGGTGTTCTTTTACAGGCGGGGGGCAGGTTTTTCTTCCGTAAGCTCGTACGATTATATCATATATAGCAAAGCGGCCTCCCTCCGAAGAGAGAGGCCGCGAATTGGTTTGCGTCGGTGGCGGTGGGTTCCCTTATCGGGAAATCACTAACTAACACCACAAGGCGCTGGGAAGGTTGCCCTTACAGGGCCGCCACCTCCGTACAACCAGATCTATCAGAACTCAATGGACCACCTCCTCTCCGGGCGTACGCCGTTCGGCGAGACCCACCTCGCCCGGCCCCCTTCCCACCCGAAGGTCGGAGGCCGTCGCGGTCTTTGCCGCGAGACGATATCGATAACCTAGTCCAACCCCGTGGGGGTGCACAAACAAAAAATCACTCTTTTACGAAAATATACGAAACAGCCGCCGGGAGCGTCTCCTCGAGCACGGTCGCGCCCTGCAAAGTCACGGTTTCCTCGCCGTCCGGCCCGATGCGGCGCCATTCCCCTTCGGAGGGGAACGGGATCGCGAAGTCGTGATCCTCGTGATCGAAATTCGAAACGACCACGATTTCCGCATCGAGCGGATCGGACCCCTCGTAGCGCCAGTAGCAGATCGTTTTGTCCTGCTGGCACGGCCCCTGGTCCTGGTCCCAGTTTGGGCAGTGGAAATCGACGCCGCCCGTCGCGAGCGCCGGATGCGTCAGGCGCAGCGCGATCAGTTTCCGGTAGTACGCGCGCAGGTCGGCGCTTCCCGCGCCCCAGTCGACGGGGTTCGGCGCCGGCAGATTCGGCACGAAATCGTCCTCGCCGATCTCCTCGCCCATGTAGAACATCGGAACGCCGGTCGAAGTGAAAAGCGTCGCGGCGCCGAGTTTCGCTTTCTGCAACCCGCCGATCGCCTGCGCTTCGGGTGTTCCGCGCGTGTCGACTTCGTCCACGATATGGCGCTCGTCGTGCCTCACGATGTACTTGATCGCGCTCGTGTGACTCGGGAACTCCATGTTCCAGCTGACGACGCTCGCGAGCGACCACATCGGATTATCTTCCGTATCGAACGAACCGCGCCCCGGGAACCACGCCCGCCCCGCGTACGGCGCCTCTTTCAGAAGCGCCATTACATTATGCATGAAGTTGTTCGCGTTGTTCCCCCACTGGTCGGTATCCTGTCCGCCCCACTGGGCGTCCATGCCGGTCTGATTGACGGCGCTGAACGGCGGGTAGTTGAAATCCTCTCCTATGATGAAGACGTCGGGATGCTTCTCCCGCACGCGATCGACCAGGTAGCGCCAGCCCGTGTAGTCGTTCGCGTCGACGAAATCCATCCGGAAACCGTCGATCCCGTACTGCTCGATCCAGAAGAGCGCCGACTCGACCGCGAAATCCAGAAACGCGGACGATCCCCAGTTCGTCTGGTTCATGCCGAACACGACCGGCTGGTCCCAGTTGATGTACGTGCCGAACGTGCCGAGCCGGTCGATCTGCTCGATCGGCGCGCGGCGCCCGACATGATTGAAGACCATGTCGAGAAGCACGGCCATGCCGTTCGCGTGCGCGGTTTCGACGAGGTTGGCGAAATCCTCGGGGGTTCCGTAGTTCGGGTTCGGGCAGAAGAAATGGTGCGGCTCGTACCCCCAGTTGAACGCGCCGTCCAGTTCCACCCCGGTGACGGGGAGCAGTTCGATCGCGTTGACGCCCAGATCCGCCAGGTTCTGAGCCGCGCCCGTGATTCCGTCGGTGACACTTTCGAAGTCGCGCCCCGCGCTGAAGTCGTCCACGAGCATTTCGTAGATTACGAGACGGGCCGGATCGACCCCGCCCGCAAGCGTCGCGACAGGATCGGGGAGCGTGGCGCCGTACACGGAGTTGAACCCGCCGAATCCGTCCGGCGCGAGATTCCTGGCGTACGGATCGGCGATCCATTCCGTGCGATGCACGACCGTGTCCTCGAGAACGAATTTGTACTGGTCGCCGGCCGAGGCCGGAACCGTGATCGCGAAGGAGTCGGAGTTCAGGTATGAGCGATACATCGCGTAATCGCCGTCCATCGTCCAGTTATTGAACGCGCCGGAGAGATGCACCTTCTGCACGCCGGGCGCGAACAGCCGGAACGTGGCGCCGGCCGTGCTTATCGTGTCGATCGCGACCACGGTGTCGCGGATCGGGGCCGACGAGTCGGCGCGATCGTGATCGTATTCGAACCAGGCGGCGCCGATGAGCGGGGTTTCGTCCGGGTAGAACGCGGGCACCCGTTCCGTCACTTCGAACCACGCCGTGTCTCCGGCATCGAGCGAAAACGTCGCGGAGAGCATCGTGTCGATCGCGGTGATCTTCGTGGCGCCGGAGTCGAACGAAGCGGACACGCGTTCGAAATCGTCGCGAACCAGCAGCGTGATGCGAACGTGTTCCGCCCGCGCGTCGGATTCGTTCACGACGGTCGCCCGGCTCACGGCCGTCTCCCCGGGGCTCACCGTGCCGTCCGACCCGACGAACGCGAACGCCAGGGCAAGGGTGGCATTGCCTGTTGCGGTCGTGTCATCGCCGCCGTTGCCGGGGTCGGGCTGCGTGACTTCGTCGCTTCCGCCGCAGCCGGCGGCGAACAGGATCGTGGTGAGGAAAAGCGCGAGGCGAAAGATCATGGTCCACTCCGATTCGAGGGGATCGGGGACAATTTGATTGTATCACTTTCGCGTTTCGAGCGGTCAGGCGCCGGCGGCTTTTCGAAGGTCTCTAGCGGCCGCGCCGGATCGAACGGATCGCGACCCTCTTATCGAGAAGCTGATCGGTTTCGGGAAGTGTGTGAATGCGCCGCACGACATCCATTCCTTCGATCACGCGGCCGAACGCCGCGAAGCCCTGGCCGTCCGGATTGCGCGCGCCGCCGAAATCGAGCGCGGGCTGCGGGCCGAGGCAGATGAAGAATTCCGAAGACGCCGTACCCGGTTCGTTCCGCGCCATCGAAATCGTTCCGGAGAGATGCGCGATTCCTGTCTCTTTCGTCGTTTCGTGGCGGATCGGCGGCAGGCTCGCGTCGCTCTCTTCCCAGCCGAGCCCTCCCTGGATCACCGCGATTCTGACGGAGTTGTTCGGCTGGTTGCTGCTTGTCACGACGCGATAGAAGTGCGCCCCGGACCACTTCTCTTCGTCGACATAGCGCAGAAAATTCGCGGAAGTGACCGGCGCGGCGCCCTCGTCGAC
>JABDJQ010000505.1 GCA_013002425.1 Gemmatimonadota bacterium | reverse complement strand
AGGCGGTATGAACAGCGAAGGCGGTATGAAGTACGACGTCATCGTAATCGGCGCCGGGCACAACGGGCTCACCTGCGCGGCCACGCTCGCGAAGGCCGGGCGCAAGGTGCTCGTGCTCGAAGCGGCGGCGAAGGCCGGCGGGCTCGCCGCGGAGAGGACGTTTCATCCGGGCTACACGGTGCCGGGGATTCTGCACGATACGACCGGCGTGCGCGCGCGCGTGGTCTCGTCGCTCGGTCTCGCGAAACACGGCCTTCGCTTCGTGGAGGAAGAGCGCGCGAGTCTCTCGCTCGCGCCGGGCGCCGCGCCGATTCCGTTCTATCGCGACCCCGTGAGGACCGCGCCTTACCTGAGGCAGATCAGCCCGAACGTGGCAGGACACTACGCTTCGTACTGCGGCTTCCTGAAGAAGATCGGGCGCTTTCTCGAGCCGCTCGTAAACGACGCGCCCCCGCAGATCGCGGCTTCGAACGCCTCGGACATGTGGGGGCTATTGAAGGCCGGTACGAGCCTGCGCCGCCTCGGCCGCGCGGAGATGATCGACTTTCTGCGCATCGGGCCGATGCCCGTGAACGACTGGGTGCGCGAGTATTTTGCCGACGAGCGTATCGGCGCGTTCCTCGCCGGGCCCGCCGTCTGGGGGTCGTTTCTCGGACCGTGGTCGCCGGGGACAACCGCCACGCTGCTGATGCAAGAAGCGGCGCGCGGCGCTGAAGTCGAGGGGGGGAGCGCCGCGCTCGTCCGTTCGCTCGAAGCCGCCGCGCTGGCGAACGGGGCGGAAGTCAGAACGGAGGCCGCGGTCACGAAGATCGTGGTCGGCGAAGCGGGCGCGACGGGCGTGACGCTTGCCTCCGGCGAGACGATCGAAGCGAAGAAAATCGCGTCGTCGTGCGATCCGAAGACGACGTTTCTCGATCTTGTCGAACCCGCCCGTGTTTCGATTCCGCTCGAGGCGAAGATCCGGAACTACCGCCAGCGCGGCGTCATCGCGAAACTGCATTACGCGCTCGGCGCGCCGTTCGCACCGGGAAGCGGGAGCGCGGCGGGAGCGGGAGCGAGTGCGCCGGGAGCATCCGGCGCGAACGGCGTGCCGGCATTCTCGAGCGCGCGTATCGCCGCATCGCTTGCAGAGATCGAGCGCTCGTTCGACTCGGTCAAGTACGGCACGATTCCCGAAGCGCCGTACCTCGATCTGTTCGCATCGACCGCGACCGACACATCGCTCGCACCCGACGGGCACGCGGTTCTCTCCGTCTGCGCATACGGAATCCCCTACGAACCGGAGGGCGGCTGGACCGACGACCGCCGCCGCGAACTGCAGGAACGCGTCGACGCGCGCATCGAATCCGTCGCCCCCGGCTTTGCGAAGAGCGTCGTGCACTGCGAACTGCTGACACCGCCCGATCTCGCCCGCGAGCTCCGCATTCACGGCGGTCATCTCTATCACGGCGAGCACGGCCTCGACCAGCTCCTCTTCATGCGCCCGGTCGCGCCGTGTTCGCGTTACGCGACGCCGGTTCCCGGACTCTATCTCTGCGGGTCCGGTTCGCATCCCGGCGGCGGCATTACGTGCGCCCCCGGCAGCATCGCGGCCGGCGTGATCCTGAAAGGGTAGTCCGGCAGGGAGGTCCTGCGATGTCATCACTCGCTCTCGCCCGGACGTTCCTGGACGCTTTCTCGGCCGCCGATCTTCCGAAACTTCGCGCACTTCTCGCGGACGACCTCGTGTTTCGCGGGCCGTTCGCGCGATTCGATTCCGCCGACGAATATGCCGCCGCCATCGCCGCGGATCCACCCGCCGGTGTC
>JABDJQ010000497.1 GCA_013002425.1 Gemmatimonadota bacterium | reverse complement strand
CGTTCATGTACTGGTGCGCGTTTTCGGTCGTGAGCGCGCCCATGCCCGCTCCCGGTTTCCATGTGGGGGCGACGGGGTTCTTCGGATACGCGTAGTTCGCGACGCGGAATCCGTGTTCCCATTGGTCCGGCGGCGGATAAATCGTGTTGTTCGACGCGAGCGGGTCGATGAACTGAGCCGAAGCGGGCGCAGCGAATAACGGAAATGTCATGGCGGTCAGTACGGCGAAAACGAGAAGCGAAGCGGGGTGCAGACGCGAAGAGTGACGACGGGCAGTGCCGGACAATCGCATGGGACCTCCTGGGGAACGGTGGTATCAGAATGTGGATTATCAGTCTGGCACAGAATGCGACGCATGCGTAAGAAAACTCTCACAGCTGACATGGTGCAGAACTACAGTAACCGGGCCGGATTTTCGTTCGTCGGCAGGCCCGCGTCGTGCCCGAGAGCTTTCCCCGTTTCTTCTCTTGAGACCACGATCATTCACTTGTGGTATAATCGATTGCTCATAACAAATCAAAATCAATAATAAGCACACTCATTGGCCTGATCGATCAATCGCAACCCGAGCAGGAGAGCACCATGAAACGCTTCCCCCTTGTCCCCGGCCTTCTCGTAATGCTTCTCGCCCTTCTGGCGCCGACTCTGACTCCCGCGCCCGCCGACGCAACCTGCGTACTCGACC
The DNA here is from genome assembly GCA_013002425.1 of Gemmatimonadota bacterium. GTDB lineage: Bacteria > Orphanbacterota > Orphanbacteria > Orphanbacterales > Orphanbacteraceae > JABDJQ01. The sequence goes on along the minus strand of JABDJQ010000497.1, from coordinate 2,608 downwards.
CCACGCTCACGATCTGCACGCCGGGCATCATCCGGAACGACGCGTGCCCGGTCGGCTCGAACTCGCTGGTCTGGTGCCCGGACGGCGACCTGTCGCTGATCACGCTCACGATTCAGGTATTCGACACGAGCGCGCTGCCGTGCCCGGGCTGCCCGATCGACGTCGAGTTCCGCTTCCTGGGCGACCCGGACCAGCCGGGGTGCGACCTCTTCATCTGCGGCGCGACGGCGCCGGGGTTTCTGACGCTTTCGGGGGTCACGGACGCGGCAGGCGAAGTCACGTTCCAGATCACGGGCGGCGGATGCGGCTGCCTCGAGATGAACTGGCTGGCGTTCGCGGGCGGCACGATCATCTGCCAGGGCGCGGACCGGTTCTGCGTCAAATCGCCCGACTTCACGGGCGACGGCGCGGTCAACTTCGCGGACACGTTCAAGTACCTGCCGCAGCTCTTCACGTCGCAAGGTTACTGCGGCGACCTGAACTGCGACAACACGGTGAACTTCGCCGACACGTTCACGTATCTGCCGCACCTCTTCGGCGCGCACGTGTGCGCGGGCGACAACGTGGTTCCGACGACATGCACGCCGCCGTCCTGTTTCTGACACCCGTAAGAATGCCCTCCCCAGCGCCGCGCATGGCCGCCGGGCGCCTCCCCGCGGGGGCGTCCGGAACGGGCCGCGCGCGGCCTCCGGCGGCCACGCCACGCCTTCGAAACCGCTATGCGCGTTTTTCGGTTTTGCTACTATTTCTGCTGTCCCTCCGACGGAGACTGCGCAGGATTCGTTCCCGGTCTCCGCGTTTCTGCTGCGCCATACGGTGTGGTCAGCCAAACTCCTGAAAGGAGCCGCTCCATGCATCGAATCTCTACGGCCTTTTCGCTTCTCGCTCTGCTCGCGGTGACGGCGGTATCGCTGCTCGCGCCCGTGAGCGCGGGCGCGAACTGCAACGTCGACCCGACGCTCTCGTACTGCGTTCCGGGCGTGATCCGGAACGACGCGTGTCCTACGGCCAACACGGAAATCGTCTGGTGCCCCGCGGGCGACATGTCGCTCATCACGCTCACGATCGGCGTGGTCGACGTGAACAACAACCCGTGTCCCGGTTGCGTCGTGCAGGTCGATTTCCGCTTCTCGGGAAGCCCGCGCACCGCGAACTGCAACTTATACGTATGCGGTACGGTAGGCGGCATGGTTACGCTCACGGGCGTTACGAACGCGCTCGGCGAAGTGACGTTCACGTTCACCGGCGGCGGCTGCGGCTGCGTCAACATGGACTGGACGGCGTTCACTTCGGGCCTCGTGCTCTGTTCATCGAGCGCGCAGTTCTGCGTGAAATCGCCGGATCTCACCGGGGACGGCACGATCAACTTCTCGGACACGTTCAAGTTCCTGCCGATGCTGAACGCGGGCCAGGGTTACTGCGCCGACTTCAACTGCAGCAACACGGTGAACTTCCAGGACGTGTTCCAGTATCTGCCGCACCTGAACGGCGCGCACTCGTGCCCGGGCAGCATTCTGCCGTTCGCACCGTGCCCGCCGGGGGCGTGCCCGTAAACGTGTCGGAGTAAGCGTAGAGTACGATCGAGTGCGCGCGGAAACGCGCGTTACAAGGCAGGTTCGAGTACGAGATGCGTCCGTTCCAGAAGGAGCGGGCGCATTTCGCCGAGAAGGCGTGATTTGAACCAGTGGAGCGACGCGGTTTCGCTGCCGCCGAGGTTCACGAAGCGCACGCCGTCGGCCGCGCACTGCGCGAAGAAGCGCAGGTAGAGCGCGCGGCTCCAGGTGTTGGGCGAAACGGGGACGTCGCCCGACGCCGCGGCGCAGACCCACACGTCGACCTGCGAGTCGCTCACGCGGTCGGCCACGACGAGCCCTCCGGGGAGCCCGTTCGGCGCCGCGTAACAGACGTAATCCGAATCGTTCACGAGGCGGTCGAGCGCGCCGTTGTAGAACGACTGCACTGAGTACGCATCCCACTCGGGGTTGCGCACCACATACTCACGGGACCAGCGATCGATGAACGCGCGCGCTTCGTCGACCGTGGGGCGCGCGAACGCGCCGTCGCTTCCGTGCCCGAGCCGCAGCGACTCGAGGTCGTAAATCACCTCGGGGAATGTCTGGTCGTCCCATTTTGCCTGCTGATGATAGTGCTCGGTGCGCCCGTACGCCCGAAACCCGATCCCGCGCGCCGCAAGCCCGCCCGCGGCCGCGATGCCGTAGTTCTTGATCACGATGCGGATGGCGAGCGCCGACGCGAGATCGACGAGCACGCGCGCGAGTTCGTCGCCGTCCGGCGCGACCGGCCGAAGCAGCACGACCGTGGCCTTGTGCCGTCCCGGATTGAGCGCGGCCGTTTCGGGGAGCTCCACGAAACAGAGCGCCCACCCCTCGCGTTCGGCCCAGACCGCGCGGTCGCGGCTCGTCGCGAGATAATAGGCGGGCGCGCCCCCGAAGGGCTGCGGCAGCCCCGGCCGCACGTTCCGCTCGCGAAGCGGTGCGTGTGAATGCGATGCCGTACCGATCTGAAACCCGTGACGGCTCTCCAGGTAATCCGCGATCTGTTTCAGTTTCATCATGCGTCAATTATATCCGGTTCGAACGGCGAGCGG
>JABDJQ010000470.1 GCA_013002425.1 Gemmatimonadota bacterium | reverse complement strand
TCGCTCACGGCCACGAGCTTCGTCACGAGCCTCGCCACCGGCCTCATGGGGATCTCCACCGTGATGATGATGTGGCTCGGGGCGCGCCTCATCACGACCGGCGACATGACGACGGGCGACTTCTTCTCGTTCATGTTCTATCTCGCGCTGCTCGTGGCGCCGATCATGCAGCTCGCGAGCGTGGGGTCGCAGATCACGGAGGCGTTTGCGGGGCTCGACCGGATGAACGAAATTCTGTCGCTTCCGATGGAAGACGAAGATCCCGCGCGAACGGCCGAGCTGCATGACGTGCAGGGGCATGTGCGATTCGAAAACGTCTCGTTCGACTACGAGCCCGGCAAGCCGGTGCTGCATGGGATCGATTTCGAGGTGGAGCCCGGATCGGTCGTGGCGCTCGTAGGCAGTTCGGGTTCGGGGAAGAGCACGATTGCCGGCCTTGCGGCTTCGTTCATGAAGCCCACGATCGGGCGGGTGCTCGTCGACAGTACGGATCTCTCCACCGTAAAGCTCAGCAGCTATCGGAGCAAGCTCGGCCTCGTGCTGCAGGACGAGTTTCTGTGCGAGGGCACGATTCGCGAAAACATTCTGTTCGCGCGGCCCGATGCCACCGAACCGCAGCTGCTCGAAGCCGTCGCTTCCGCATACGTGAGCGAGTTCACGGACCGCTTCGAGGAAGGCCTCGAAACCGTGATCGGCGAGCGGGGCGTGAAACTCTCGGGCGGCCAGAGGCAGCGGGTCTCGATCGCGCGCGCGCTTCTCGCCGACCCGCGCGTGCTGATACTCGACGAAGCCACTTCGAACCTCGACACCGAGAGCGAGACGATGATTCAGGCGAGCCTCGGCACGCTTCTCGAGGGACGGACGACGTTCGTGATCGCGCACAGGCTCAGCACGATCCGGGCCGCGGATCAGATTCTCGTGATCGAAGAAGGCCGGATCGTCGAGCGCGGCACGCACGACGAACTGCTCGCGGCGGAAGGCCGGTATCATCGCCTTTATACGTATCAGGCGCGGATCTAAACCGCCGGAACCCCGGCGGGAATCGATCGTGCACGGCGGGAATCGGGGGCGCGTCATGATATACTGCGCACCATGGCCGAACTGATTCCATTTCCATTCGAGCGGCTCGTTCCACGCATGTTCCGCGAACTGCGCGAACAGAACGCGATCTTCGATCTGCCCGCGGGCAAGTTCTATCTCGGTGATGCCGATCACGATCTTTCGGTCCGCTTCCACGAACAGACCGCGGCCACGGCGCTCGGCCCGTCTGCGGGACCGCAGTCCCAGCTCGCGCAGAACCTCGTACTCTCCTGGCTCGGCGGCTCCCGGATCATGGAGCTGAAAACCGTCCAGATTCTCGACGAACTCGAAATCCCGCGCCCGTGCATCGACGCTCACAACGTGGGCTACAACGTCGAGTGGTCGCAGGAGCTGAAACTCGAGCAATCGCTCGAAGAGTACGTGAAGGGTTCGATGCTGATCGAAATGCTCGTGGCGAGCGGCGAACTGGACCTGCCCGCATCGTTCGAGCCGGTGATCTTCGACATGAGCGTCGGGTACGACCTCGCGGGGATCCGGTCCGAAGGCGTGCGGAAGTTCATCGAGGGCATGATGGACGCGACAGAGGTCGTCGAACGGCTTCGCCCGCTCATTCCCGAGAAGTATGCGAAATTCCGCGACCTCGACTTCCGGACGAACCTTTCGAACACGCTGACACTGAGTACGTTTCACGGATGCCCGCCTGATGAGATCGAACAGATCATCGATTATCTGCTGAACGAACACGGCCTTCATTGCGTCATCAAGCTGAACCCGACGCTTCTCGGTCCCGATCGCGTACGCGATCTCGTGCGGGATACGATGGGTTATGAAGATGTCGTGACGCCGGCGTCGGCATTCGAGAAAGACGCGAAGTGGGATCAGGTCGTCGCGTTCGTGAAGCGCCTGAAGAAGACGGCCGACGGGCTCGGGCTCGGGCTCGGCGTCAAGTTCACGAACACGCTGATCGTCAAGAACCACCGCGACTTCTTTCCCGAGAGCGAAAAGGAAATGTATCTTTCCGGCCAGCCGCTCCACGTGCTTGCGATGCATCTGGTGCGCGATTTCCGGCGCGAGTTCGGGAATACGATCCCCGTTTCGTTCTCGGCCGGCATCGACCGCAGGAACTTCGCGGATGCCGTCGCGCTCGGGCTGACGCCGATCACGACATGCACCGACCTCCTGCGTCCCGGGGGCTACGGCCGCCAGGCCGGCTATCTGAAAGAGCTCGTCAGAAGAATGAAAGAGGTGGGCGCCCGCAACGTGGACGAGTTCATCGCGCGGGCGTATCCGGATGCAGGCGACGAGGGCGGCGCCCGGACGCACCACGCGAACGACGCCGGCCGACGGTCGATCGACGACGCCGTAATCCGCAATACCGAGCATTACGTGGAAACGCTGACGGCGGACCCGCGCTACGCGCAGGCGGCGAACGCGAAGACTCCGAAGAAGATCGGGAGCCATCTCACGCTTTTCAACTGCATCACGTGCGACAAGTGCATCCCCGTATGTCCGAACGACGCGAACTTCACGCTCGCGATGCCGCCGAAAGAAATCACGGTGGTGAAGCTCACGAAGACGGCCATTGGATGGGATGCGGCCGAAGGCGAAACGATCGTACTGAACGAGAAGCACCAGATCGCGAACTTCGCCGATTTCTGCAACGAGTGCGGCAACTGCGACATCTTCTGCCCCGAAGATGGGGGTCCGTATATCATCAAGCCGCGGTTCTTCGGCTCGGGGGAGGACTGGCG
>JABDJQ010000464.1 GCA_013002425.1 Gemmatimonadota bacterium | reverse complement strand
CGCCAGTCCTGGCGCGGACGCCGCTCCTGGAGAATCGCCATGAAGCTGAGCGAAGTCAGTATTCAGCGACCGGTTTTCGCGACGGTCATGAGCCTCGTGATTCTGATCTTCGGCATGATGGGATATTCGCGGCTTCCCGTGCGCGAGTATCCGGATATCGATCCGCCGATCGTTTCGATCACGACGTTCTATCGCGGCGCCAGCCCGAGCGTGGTCGAGACCGAAATCACCGACATCATCGAAGAATCCCTTTCGACGCTCGACGGCGTGAAGACCACCACTTCGTCGAGCCTCGAGCAGGGATCGAGCATCACGGTCGAATTCGAACTCGGCCGCGATGTCGACGAAGCGGCGAACGACGTACGCGATCGGGTATCGCGCATTCGTGGCGCGCTGCCGGCCGAGGCGGACGATCCGATCGTGGCGAAGGTCGACGTGAACGCGCAGCCGATCATCTGGATCGCGCTTTCGAGCACGATGATGACCCCGCTCGACATGAGCGAGTTCGCGGATGTCGTGCTGAAAGATCGCATGCAACGACTTCCCGGCGTCGGAAACGTGTTCATCGGCGGGGAGCGTCGTTACGCGATGCGCGTCTGGCTCGATTCGCAGAAAATGGCGGCGCACGGCCTCACGACGCCCGAAATCGAACGCGCGATCCGTCTCGGGAACGCCGAGATCCCGGGCGGGCGTGTCGAGGGGGCGCAGCGCGAATTCGCCGTGCGGACGCGGGGCGAACTGGCGACACCGGAAGAGTTCGGCAACATCATCGTCTCGCAGCAGGCGGAGCGAATGGTGCGCCTGGCGGATGTCGCCGATGTCGTGGTCGGCCCGGAGAACGAGCGCACGATCACGCGCTACAACGGCGTTCCTTCGATCGGCCTCGGCATCATCAAGCAGACGAAAGCCAGCACGGTCGAAGTCGCTGACGAGATCCAGAAGGCGCTCCCCGAGCTGCGCAAGCTGCTCCCCGAGGGGATGAAGCTCACGACCGCGTTCGACTCGTCCGTGTTCATTCGCGAGTCGATCAACGAAGTGGCGAAGACGATCCTGTTCGCGGTGGGGCTCGTCCTTCTCGTAGTGTTCGCGTTTCTCGGCAGCATGCGCGCCACGCTGATGCCGGCGGTCGCGATCCCGATCTCGATCATCGGTACTTTCGCCGTCATGTATTTCATGGGTTTCACGATCAACATTCTGACTCTGCTCGCGTTCGTACTCGCGATCGGACTCGTGATCGACGACGCGATCGTGATGCTCGAGAACTGTTATCGCCATATCGAAATGGGAAAGCCGCGGCTTCGGGCCGCGTGGGACGGCGCGCGTGAGGTCGGCTTCGCGATCGTCGCGACGACACTCGCGCTGATCGCCGTCTTTCTGCCGCTCGCGTTTCTGACCGGCACGGTCGGACGACTCTTCAAAGAGTTCGGCATCTCGCTCGCCGTCGCCGTGATCATTTCCAGTTTCGTCGCGCTCACGCTGACGCCGATGCTCTGTTCGAAAATCCTGAAGCCGCTCTATCATCATGAAGCGGGCAGGAAGCCGCGCCTTTTCGATCGTTTCTTCGAGTGGCTCGACCGCTTCTACGCGGCGACGCTCCGCTTCGTTCTGCATCACCGCCTGCTCGTTTTCGGACTCGCGTTTCTGATCTTCTGCGGGAGCATGTTCCTGTTCAGGAACCTGCCGCGCGAACTCGTGCCGACGGAAGATCGAAGCATCGCGTTCGGAATCGTGCTCGCGCCGGAAGGGTCGACGCTCGAGTACACGAACAGCTACATGCTGCAACTCGAAGACATACTGCTGGCGCGTCCGGAACACGGTGGACTCTTCACCGCCACGGGCCTCGGATTCGGCGGCCCCGGCCGCGTTACGAACGGTTTCGTCTTCTTCCGGCTGAAGCCGCGCGATGAGCGCGAGAAGTCGCAGCAGGAAGTCGTGCAGGAGCTCTTTCCCCAGACGTTTTCGATCCCGGGCATTCTGGCGTTTCTCGTGAACCCGCCGAGTCTCGGCGGACGCTTCTCGTCGAGCCCGGTCGAGTACGTGTTGCAGGCCGACACGTACGAAACGCTCGAACAGGCGGTCGCGATCATGACGGAGAAGGCGACGGAGCTCGGCTACCTCGTGAACCTCGACTCGGACCTGCGCCTCAACAAACCGCAGCTCGACATTCGGATCGACCGCGACCGGGCCGCGCAGCTCGGGGTCAGCGTTACGGATGTGGGAGGCGTTCTCGAGACGCTGCTCGGCGGGCGCGTGGCGACCGAGTTCAAACGCGGCTCGAAGCAGTACGACGTGATCGTGCAGCTTCGCCCCAGCGAGCGCGCGACGCCGCGCGTGATCGAAGAGGTTTACGTGCGGTCGGGTTCGGGCGAACTCGTGCAGCTCGCGAACGTGGTTTCGGTCCACGAGACCGTGGGGCCGAAAGAGTTGAACCATTACAATCGCGTGCGTTCGGCGACGCTGACCGCCAATCTCGCGCCCGGATTCAGCCTCGGCACCGCGCTCGACGATCTCGACCGGATCGCGGCGGAATATCTGCCGGCGAACGCGCGCACGGATCTCGGCGGCCAGTCGCGCGAGTTTCGCGAGTCGAGTTCGAAGCTCTATCTGATGTTCGTGCTCGCGGTCGTATTCATCTATCTCGTGCTCGCGGCGCAGTTCGAAAGCTTCGTTCATCCGATCACGATCCTGCTCTCGGTGCCGCTTGCGGTCGTAGGCGCGATCTTCTCGCTCCGCGCGTTCGATCTCACGCTCAACATCTATTCGCAGATCGGTCTCGTGATCCTGATCGGTCTCGTGACGAAGAACTCCATTCTGATCGTCGAATTCGCGAACCAGCTTCGCAATCGAGGGGAGGAAGTGCTCGACGCCGTGATCGAGGCTTCCCGGATTCGCCTGCGCCCGATTCTGATGACGTCGCTCTCGACGATCGTCGGCGTGCTCCCGATCGCGCTCGGCTTCGGCGCCGGCGCGGAAGCACGACAACCTCTGGGCGTCGCGATCGTGGGGGGCATGTTCTTTTCGACGTTCCTGACGCTCATTCTGGTGCCGGCCGTCTATATTTTCATGGCGCGCTTCACGCGGCCGCGCGATCTGGCCGCGGCGATCGAGCGTCAGGTCAGCGAGCCGGCGGACATGACGACACCCCCGGCCGGCGGCGGGATGGCCGAGGCGAAGCCTTAGGGGTGTTTTCGCCGGGCTCGTTGCCGTGGGGACCGAAAATCTGTAAAATTCAACCCTGTCGGACGCACTCACCGCAGGAAACCTGTACTTAACGGAGGGAAACGAATGATCAGCCTTTGGAATCGTAACCATGCAGCAGCGCTCGTCGCGGGCGCCGGATTGCTCTTCGGCGCGAACGCGGCCGTTGCCGCCGACTGGAACGCCGACCTTTCACATACGGAAGTGAACTTCTCCGTCAATCACTTCTTCACGCCCGTTTCGGGATCGTTCTACAACTACACCGTGGCGATGAAGTACGACGCCGAGAAGCCGGAGAACTCTTCGGTCAGCGTCAGCATTCCTGTATCGAGTGTCGATACGGGGAACGAAAAGCGAGACGGCCACCTCATGTCGCCGGACTTCTTCGAAGCCGAAAAGTATCCGAATATCACCTTCGAAA
>JABDJQ010000339.1 GCA_013002425.1 Gemmatimonadota bacterium | reverse complement strand
CGCCAGCTCGCTGCAGGAAGCTCCTCCCCCGTTGTACTCGTCGAGCGCGTAGAACGAGTGCGCGAGTTCGTGCGCCATCACGGCCTTCATGCCGGTCGGTCCGACAGGACCGTTGTCCCACGTCATGACGAGGTACGGTCCGCCGAAATACGAGAAGCCGTAGTTGAACGTCGCGAACCGGCCGTCCGCGTCGTTCTTCGAGTTCGCCACGATCACGGCGACAGCCCAGTCGGTGTCATACGTAGTGCGCAGATCGTTCAGATAGTCGCGCCCGCTCTGGAAAGTATTGCCGGTGTCGTATCCGAGCGTGTCGAAGAGGCCCGCCGTCCACAGGGTCTCCAGCGATGCGCTGGTGAACGCGTTTCGTGTAATCGGTTCGTAGGGCGTGGGAATCAGAGGCTCGGTGTGGAACACGAACGACAGGTCGCCGCCGAGCGGCTGATTCTGCCACCAGCTCGCGCCCTGCTGCACGCGCGCGACGACGGAGTCGACCATCCAGGGGGCCCAGTCTTCGGAAGACGCGTCGATCCCCCCGTCGCTCTCGGGAAGCAGGAGGGCGATCGTGACAGAACCGATCATGAACTCGCTGGTGTCATCGGCGTTGGATCCGGTCGGAGTCTTGCTCCGCGATCGCGCGGCGTCCGGAACGGGGCCGGCGTGCTCCCCGTCGAGCACGATCTCCCGGTCGACTCGTCCCGCCCCCTCGGCGAGGTAGCGGTTCCACGACTGAATCGCGTGACGGCGCGCGTCATGGGTGTTCGTTTCTGAAAGAGCGACGGCACCGCTGTGCGAGCGGGTGCCGTCATCGCGTTTGCTCGAGGCAAGCCAGTAGCCGGCAGGCGCGTCGACGATCGCACCGCCGCCGGGGAAGCCGGCGCGAATCGTCCCGCCCGCGCTTTCGATCGCGCGCGCGCGCGTAGACCAGTCTTCATCGGAGTCGAAAAGAACGAGACGCACTTCCCTGCGTGCTTCTTCGGCACGCACTTCGGCTCGTACTTCGGCAGCGAAGAAAATCAGTAGAACGGGGAGCCACGGGAGGAGACGTTTCATCATGAGACGGCCCACGGCTTCGAGTACAGGTTGTGAAAAAGAGAAATCCTCGCGCCGGGGTGTCTGCTCGAGATGCCCATCCGTTCCGGACGCGAGGATTCCCAAAAAATGTTCCCCGCGATGAACGGTGTGAGTGCCGCAAGACTCGTATCCAAGTCTAATGAGATCAGCCCACGACCCAGCAAAGCACCAGAACTGCAGGGAACAACATCTGGCTTTGTAATCTGGGAGTATGGGAATGCAACTCGGATGCCAACTGCGGCGCCCGGTTTCCCCGCCGGGCGATCGTTCTTAGAAACAACACGAGAAAGGCGATGTATAGTATTGTTATTCTGTATCTTGTGCTTGAAAGACATGCCCTGGAAATCCTCAAGGTGCGTGATAGCGCTTCGCAACGGCCCATCGGGGGAGATGGGGCAAAATGCGGCGCTTCGGATGGGCAGGTTGCCGGGAGACGGCCTGAAACGATGCCGCAGGAGCGTCAGGGGGATCACACGATCCATCGCATGGATCGGGGGATCTCCCCCGCGATGGGGAGATTCTCCCCACTATCTGCTAACTTGTTTCTCTACATTATTTTACTGCGAAAAGCCCGATCGGTCAATACCAGGCGACGATTTGCAACTCCGTGTCGCATCCCGCAATCTTGACAGTACCATGCGGCGGTGCTACGTTAGCGCCACCGTGACCCAGAAACCGCATATCAGGCTGTTACTGCTGCCCTTCGTGTTTCTCTTCGCGTGCGCCCCCGCCTCCTTTCTGATCCAGCCCATTGCAACCGCCTACGAAGGCAGGATTCCCGCGGAGCATGCGAATCTCTCCCGCGACGAGATCGAGAAGCGCTTTACGCGTCCATTCACCGAGATGACATTGTTCGAAACTCCGGGGCCGACAGCGGCAATGCTCTGGGATTATTCGTACATTGTAAAAAAGCTCGAGGGACTTGCGGGAGCCGAGGAGGCCGCCGCCTCGATGCGTGAGCGGTATGTGGACGAGGGGATCAGCTTTCGCGTCGTCGTGTGGGGATCGCGCCTCTCCCAGGTCGATTTGAACGACTTCCGGTTCAGGCTCGACCTGAAGGACGGGCGCCTGATCGATCCGGTTCGCTTCGAGCCTGTCGGCTCGCCCGAGTCGGAGCGAAGGCCCGCGGATCAGGAAGTCCTCTGGCGGGCCGCGGTCGATGTGACCTACCCCGTGCGCCTCGAGCCGGGCGTCAAGATCGCGATCCTGCAGATCGATCACGACGACGAAATGATCGATCGGCATACGTGGAAATTTTCCTGGGAATAGACAAGAGTCGGGCAACGAAAGAAGTGGAGCTGAGGGGGATCGAACCCCTGACCTCATGACTGCCAGTCATGCGCTCTCCCAGCTGAGCTACAGCCCCGATCGATGGGAATGCAAAGATGAACGAAAACCTTATCCGCTCCCCGAAGAGCGGTCAAGTACTCTTATCGGTCGCTCTGGCGGTTCTCGTCGGCTGTTTTTTGCTGATTGCGGCGGCGGCCGCCGAGGCGCCCACGCTGGTCATGGTGACCATCGAGGGGACGATCGACCTGGGCCTCCCCCCGTTCGTCGAGCGAGCTCTGGCCGAGGCCGAAGAAAGCGGGGCCGAGGCGCTCATCCTCGAGATCAACACGCTCGGAGGACGCGTGGACGCCGCGAGCCGGATTCGCGATCTGCTGCTCGACGCCGAGGTCAAGACCGTCGCCTACATCAATAAGAGAGCGATCAGTGCAGGGGCCCTCATTTCGCTCGCATGCGAAGAGATCGTCATGGCGCCCGGCTCGACGATCGGGGCCGCCACGCCGGTGACGGCTTCGGGGAACGCCGGCCAGATGGAAAAGGCCAGCGAAAAAGTGGTTTCCTACTTTCGAAGCGAGATGCGCGCGACGGCCGAACAACGCGGACGGCCGCCCGAGATCGCCGAAGCGATGGTCGATGAATCGGTCGTGATCGACGGCGTGACGGAAGAGGGCAAACTGCTGACCCTGACGACGGATCAGGCCGTGGAACTCGGGATCGCCGACCGCGTGGCTCCCACGCGTATGGCGATGATCGAGGAGACTTTCGGCGAGGAAACGATGCTCACCGAACTCGTGCCGAACTGGGCCGAAAACGTCGTACGCTTTTTCACGAATCCGATCCTCTCCGGTTTTCTGCTTTCGATCGGCTTTCTCGGCATTCTGATGGAACTGCGCACGCCCGGTTTCGGCATACCGGGCGCGGTGGGAATCGCGGCGCTCGCGCTCTTCTTCGGCGCGCAGTACATCGTGCAGCTCGCGGGAAACGGCGAGATCATTCTGTTCGCGCTCGGGCTCATTCTCGTCGCGGTCGAGATCTTCGTGATTCCGGGATTCGGGATCGCGGGCATCATCGGAATCGGGCTTCTTCTCGGGACGACGTTCAACGCGATGATTCCGCACATTCCCGCCCCCGGCGATCTCTCGCGGGCCGCGACGGCGATCGCCACCGCGATGGTGGGGACGGTCGCGGGAACGATCCTGCTGTTCCGGTTCATGCCGCGCGGCGGCGCGATGACGAACCTGATCCTCGAGGCGAAGACGAGCCGGTCCGAGGGATTCGACGTGACTCCTGACGACGAACGCGACCTCGAGGGCGCGCAGGGCGAAACGATGACGGAGCTC
>JABDJQ010000315.1 GCA_013002425.1 Gemmatimonadota bacterium | reverse complement strand
CTCTTTCAGCCACTCGAAACGGAGCACGAAGCGGCACACGGGGTGCTTCTCGCCCTCGGCGGGCGGGCCTTCGAAGAACGCGCGCAGTGTCGCTTCGAGCTCCGCGGCGGGATCGCGCTTCCCGTTTGCGGCCGCGAAGAACGCCGCGTCGTCGACGAGGCTGCGGACCCCGAAGAGCCCCCTCTTGTAATGAAGGATCGTGTGCCAGTAAGGATCGCGCGCCAGCTCCGCGCGCCGCGCCTCTTCGATCAGAGACGCGAGGTACGAGTCCTCATCGTCGATCAGGGATTCGAGTCGGGAGTCGTCATCCTGCGCCGGCGCGGGCACCGCAAACAGCAGGGACGCGAGAAGCGCGACTGCAACAAAAAAAGGGAGCATGCGGACCGATCGTATCGACCACATACTCCCTTTGCGAGAACTCAATGAAGCGAGCCTAGCTCGCCGACAGAACGGTCTCGAGATTGTTCAGCACGTCGATGTGCGTAACGTTCTCAGTGGGATAAATGGCAGTGAAATTCGCCTTGAGCTTGCTGTAAAGCGCCGGGCGCTCTTCCACGGGAACGTCCAGGAGCACGGCCAGCGTGCTCAGGTACTCGCCGTTTCCCTTCGAGATGTCCATGGCCAGATTGTCCATGTTGTCGCCCACGAAATCGTTCAGCTGCTTCGAGGCGACGAGGGCGGACGCTCTCTCACATTCGAGCGTGCCCGAGGTGATGCCGAAGGTCTGGTTCCCGAACGTGCCGTTCGTGGTCGCCGCGCAGACCTGCGACAGGAGACCGTCCTTGCCTTCCCATGCGATCGTACCGAGACCGCATCCCGTGTTCGATCGACCGGCTTCGGCGAGACCGCCGAAGGCCAGCGTTCCACAAACTGCAATCGCGAGTGCAAAACCACTTCTCATAGGATCCTCCCGGGTTTTCGGATGTGTTGCGCGAATCGGCGCACTTGCTGAGACTGCTGGCAATATGCTTGAGGGGGCAGGAACTTGCAAGCGAATTGTGTGCGGTCCCGGAGGCCGGGCGCGTGGTTTCCGGGCGCGCTTTCTGGCGCGGCCGCGCGTCTGCTGCTAGACTTCGGCCGGGGGGAAGCCATGTCGCACGTGAAGAGTTTCGCGCCGATCGCCGCGCCCGACGCCCGCGTTCTGATTCTCGGTTCGATGCCGGGCAGGGCGTCGCTCGAAGCGAACCAGTACTACGCTTTCGGGCGGAACCAGTTCTGGCCGATCATGGAAGGCGTTTACGGGATCGCGGCCGACCTTCCGTACGAAGAACGATGCGCCGGATTGATCGCGCGGCGTGTCGCCGTATGGGATGTCATGAAGGCGTGCTTCCGAACGACCAGCCTCGACGCCGACATCGACGAGTCTTCCATCGTGCCGAACGACTTCGCGTCGTTCCTCGAGGGCCATCCCGCGATCCGGGGCGTCTTCTTCAACGGCACGCGTGCGGAGAAGTCGTACAGGAAGCATGTCATCCCGAGCCTGCCCGACGCGCTGTGCGAACTTCCCCTCGTTCGTCTGCCGTCGACGAGCCCGGCCCATGCCTCGCTTTCGTTTCAACTCAAACTGGACGAGTGGGAAGGGAGACTGCGATGAAAGCCTCGCGCCGTCTGCGCCCTCGACTGCTCCCGGCCGTCATTCTTGCCTGCCTCGCGGGGATGTTCGTGCTGGAGAGGGCGGGAGGCGGGGCGGAGGCGCCCGGCGCTGCCGGGAGGGCGGCGAAGGAGGAACCCGGTGC
>JABDJQ010000276.1 GCA_013002425.1 Gemmatimonadota bacterium | reverse complement strand
TACGACGACGAATGCCCGAACTCGGCCGAAGACTTTGACGGGTTCATGGATGATGACGGCTGCCCGGATCTCGACAATGACGGCGACGGCATCGTGGATGAACTCGACTCGTGCCCGGATGAAGCCGAAGACTTCGACGGCATCGACGACTCGGACGGTTGCCCGGAACTGGATGACAGGGACGGCGACGGCCTGATGGACGCTGACGATCAGTGCCCGGATGAGCCCGAAGACTTCGATGGATTCGAAGACGGCGACGGCTGCCCGGACGAAGATAACGATCAGGACGGCATCCTGGATGCCCAGGATCGTTGCATGAACAATGCAGAGACCTACAACGGTTACATGGACGACGACGGTTGCCCGGATATCGCTCCGCGCGAGAACCTCAACGGCGTCCACTTCGAGTTCAACTCCGCCAAGCTGAAGCTCGGCTCGCAGCAGATCCTCGACGAACTCGTCCGCGCCCTCAAGGCGAACCCGGACGTGAACGTGCAGATCGAAGGCCACACCGATGATGTCGGTTCGGCTTCGTACAACAAGGATCTCTCCGGCAAGCGCGCGAAAGCCGTGGTGGACTACCTCATTTCCAAGGGGATCAACGGTTCGCGTCTCTCCCCGCAGGGTTATGGGGAAGAGCGTCCGATCGCGTCGAACAAGACGCCGGAAGGACGACTGGAGAATCGGCGGGTTGAAGTAATCCGCATGAACTAAGCCGGTTCAAGGACTCTCATAGGGAACTCTGTAAAGGGGGACGAGTATCTGCTCGTCCCCCTTTTTCTATGCCCGCGTCCCGTCCCGCCGCCCCGTGCGCTCTTCCACTCCATGCGTCTGCTTCCGATCGCACCGCTTTCCAAACGTTCCGTGATAAAGTATCGCCATGCAGATACTCGATAACAAACTCGTACTCTCGGCGACAGACCTCGCGAACCATCTCGGATGCTCCCATCTGACGCAGCTCGCGCGAAGCGCGGCCGAGCGCGAGATCGATCCGCCGCGCTACAAAGACGATCTGCTCGCCGTCCTCGAGAAGCGCGGGCTCGAGCACGAGACGGCCTATGTGGCGCATCTCGAATCGATCGGGCGCACGGTCGTTTCCCTGCGTGACTTCGACGGTGACGCCGCCAGGAAGACGGTGGCCGCGATGCGGGAGGGGAGTGACGTCATCGTGCAGGCGGACCTGAGCGACGGGAAGTGGCGCGGGCGCGCGGATTTCCTGGTCCGGGTCGAGACCCCGAGCGCTCTCGGAGAGTGGTCGTACGAAGTCGTCGACACGAAGCTGGCGCAGGAAACGCGCGGCGGTACCATCCTGCAACTCTGCCTCTACACCGAACTCGTGGGCGAACTGCAGGGCCTCGTTCCCGAGAACATGTACGTGGTTCGCCCCGGCACGAACTTCGAGCCCGATGCGTATCGCTTTGCGGAGTATCGCGCCTACTATGCGCTCGTGCGCGAAGACATGCGGCGCGATCTCCCCGACGACCCCGCTGTTTCGCGTCCGGAGACGTATCCGGACCCCGTGCCGCACTGCGATATCTGCAAGTGGTGGTCTCGCTGCGAGAAGCGGCGAAGGGACGACGATCATCTCTCGTACGTGGCGGGGATCCATCGGTCCCACGTGGAGGAGCTCCGCGAACAGGGAACGGGCACGCTGGCCGAATGGGCGGGATCCGAACAGGCGCTGTGGAGGGCGCCCCGGCGCGGCCTCACGAGAACGTTCGAAAGACTGCACCGCCAGGCGCAGCTTCAGGACGAAGGGCGGCGCACGAAGAAACCGGTGCACGAACTCCTTCCCCTCGAAGAAGGGCGCGGCCTGCTTCGCCTCCCCGAGCCGAGCCGGTCGGACGTGTTCCTCGACTTCGAAGGCGATGGCTTCGTCGAGGGAGGCGGGCTGGAGTACCTGTTCGGCTACGCGTACGGAAACGACGCGGGCGAACTCGAATACGAACATGTCTGGGCCACCGATTTCGAAGCGGAGCGCGCGGCGTTCGAGCGCTTTCTCGCGTTCGTGATGAAACGCTGGAAAGGCGGGGGCGGGGGCGCAGGTGACAACGCGCCCGGCGACCCGGGATTCCATATCTATCATTTCGCGCCGTACGAACCGGTCGCGCTGAAACGGATGGCGGGGAAGTACGGGGGTGGCGGCGACGCGCTCGACCGCCTCCTGCGTGGCGAGCGTCTGATCGACCTTCATCGTGTCGTGCGCGAAGGAGTGCGGGCGAGCGTCGAACGCTACTCGCTGAAGGACCTCGAACCGTTCTTCGGCTATTCCCGCGACCTGGCGCTGCGTGACGCGTCGATCGCGAAACATCGGCTCGAGCACGAGCTCGAGATGGGAACGCCCGAGGCGATCCTCGAAGAGGACCGCGACCTCGTGATCCGCTACAACCGCGACGACTGCCTCGCGACGGCGGGGCTTCGCGACTGGCTCGAAGATCGCCGCGCCGATTGGAAGGGGCGCGGCGAGGCGATGCCACGGCCGGAGCTCCAATCGGGAGACCCCGGAGACAGAGTCGAAGAGGCGGAAGATGAAGCGGGCCGTGTGGCGCTCGGTCTGCTCGCGACGCTTCCGGAAGAGCGCGACGACTGGACCGAAACGGAACGCAGGATGCATCTGCTCGCGCACCTCGTTCCCTACTTCCAGCGTGAGGAGAAGTGCGCCTGGTGGGATTTTTTCCGGCTGCACGAACTGACGGAAGAAGAGGCGCTGGCCGAGCGAAAAGCGATCATGGGCCTCATGTTCGAGCGCGAGATCGAGCGCACGAAACGGGGGATCCCGACCCAGCGCTACACGTACCCCGACCAGGAGATCGCGCTCGACGACAGGGACCGGCTCGTCGAGGTTCTCGGCGAGAAGATCGGCGTGATCGACAGCATCGACCCGCGCACGGGAACGGTCGACATCCGCAAACGCGGCGCGGCGGCCGATCGTCATCCGTACATGGTGCACGCGGAGGGGGTCGTGAAGCCCGGCGATCTGCACCGCTCGCTGCTCTCCTTCGCACAGTCGCTGCTGCCTGCGGGCGACGGGGCCCCGGACGCGGTCGCGCGCGATCTGCTGACCGTCATGGCGGGTTCGAAGCCGCTCACGCCGCGCGATCGCGATGCGCGGCTCGACCTCCTCTTCCGCCGCCCTCCGCAGGCCGAAGACGCCGCGCCGACCCTCTTCGCGACCCTTCGGCAGCCCGACGAGTCCGCGGCGGAAGCGGCGCTGCGGATCACGCGCGGCCTCGACCGGAGTATTCTTCCCGTGCAGGGCCCCCCGGGGACCGGCAAGACGTATGTGGGAGGCGAGATGATTGCCCGTCTGGCGGCCTCCGGGGCCCGTGTGGGCGTCACAGCCGTCAGCCACAAGGTAATCCTCCATCTGCTGCGATCGGCCCTGGAGCGCGCCGACGGGCTCGAGATCGCATTACAGGCGTCGCACAAGTGGGGAGACCCGCCGGCGGAGAACGAGCGGATCGGGAGCGTCGACAACAAGTCGTTCCTGGCGGCGCTCCACGAGGGCCAGGTCGTCGGCGGCACGGCCTGGTTGTGGTCGCGCGAGGACGCCAGGGCCAGCCTGGACGTTCTTTTCATCGACGAGGCCGGGCAGCTGTCGCTCGCCATGGCGCTGGCGGCCTCACGCGCCGCGAAAAACGTCGTGCTCCTCGGAGACCCGCAGCAGCTCCAGCAGCCGCAGCGGGGGGCGCACCCGGAAGGCGCCGATGTCTCCGCCCTGGAGCATCTGCTGGACGGCGCCAAGGTCATCGACGACGACCGCGGGCTCCTGCTCGACCGTACCTGGCGCCTTCACCCCGCGATCTGTCGCTTCACCTCCGAACTGTTCTATGAAAACCGGCTCGAACCGATCGACAAGATGAAGAACCAGCGCCTCGTGACCGATTCCGCGTTCAAAGAGAGCGGTCTTTACTTCGTGCCCGTGTCGCACCAGGGAAACCAGAGCAGCGCGCCGGAGGAGGCCGAGGCGGTCGCCGCGCTCGTCAGCAGCCTGCTCGCGAAAACGCGCACGTGGATCGACGCCGACGGCATCGAGAGAAAGTTTGCGTCGAAAGAAATTCTCGTCGTCGCGCCGTACAACGCCCAGGTGGGCCGCCTGCGCCGGCTGATTCCCGACGTGCGCATCGGCACGGTCGACAAATTCCAGGGACAGGAGGCGCCCGTCGTGATCTATTCGATGACGAGTTCCTCGGCCGAAGACGCGCCGCGCGGCATGTCGTTTCTTTACGATCCGCACCGTTTCAACGTGGCGGTGAGCCGCGCCCGCTGCGTTTCGATCGTGGTTGCGGCGCCCGCGCTGCTGCGCCCCGACTGTCGCACGCCGCACCAGATGCGGATGGCGAACGTGCTCTGCCGCTATCATGAAATGGCCACCGAAGTGCGCGTGCCGGGGAAGGGGCGCGCGTGAAAGAGCGCGAGTCGAACTACGATCGCATCTACGCGGTCGTGAAGCGCATCCCGAAGGGGCGCGTGGCGACGTACGGGCAGGTCGCGAAGCTCGCCGGATTGCCGGGGCACGCGCGCCAGGTCGGCTACGCTCTTCATGCGCTTCCCGAAAATCACCGGCTTCCGTGGCATCGCGTCGTGAATGCGAAGGGCGAGGTGTCGCCGCGATCGTATCCGTTCGCCGAGGACATGCAGCGCGCGTTTCTCGAAGCCGAAGGGATTCCGTTCGACGGGCGCAACCGTTTCCCGCTCGAAGAGTACCGCTGGCGTCCGCGAAAGGCGCTCTGACCGAGTCCGCGGGGCGCGTTACGGGGCGCGTTATACTGAACGCGGTACACCCCTGCCCCTGATGGAGAACCTGCCCATGCGCGCGCCCTCGTTCGACGTCATCGATACGGCCATCGCC
This sequence comes from Gemmatimonadota bacterium, assembly GCA_013002425.1. Lineage (GTDB taxonomy): Bacteria > Orphanbacterota > Orphanbacteria > Orphanbacterales > Orphanbacteraceae > JABDJQ01. The sequence continues at coordinate 1,120 of JABDJQ010000276.1, read as the reverse complement.
CGCTGGATGTTCCGGTACGGCGCGTTTCTTCTGCGTATCTCTCTCGCCGTGATCTTCATCTGGTTCGGGATTCTGAAGCCGCTCGGCATGAGTCCGGCGGCGGAACTCGTGCGCCGCACGGTCTACTGGGTTCCGCCGGAGATTTTTCTGCCGGTGCTCGGCTGGTGGGAAGTGGCGATCGGCGTGTGCCTGCTCTTCCGCCCGCTCGTTCGCGCGGCGCTGCTGCTCCTCTTTCTGCAGATGCCGGGCACGGTACTGCCTCTCTTTCTGCTCCCCGAAGTCTGCTTCACGAACCCGCCCTTCGGCCTGACTCTCGAGGGGCAGTACATCATCAAGAACCTGGTGCTGATCAGCGCGGGGCTCGTGATCGGCGGCACCGTGCGCCGCGAGTCGACGCGTGATATGATCCTGTAACCGCTCCGGAGATTCGTATGTCGAAGTTTTATCTGTCGATTACCGAGGAGCAGGAGACGCTCATCAGGAATGCGCCCCTGTTCTTTGTCGCGAGCGTGGATCCGCGGAGCATGCCCGGATCCGGCTTGAAGGACGCCGCGGATACCGCGCAGGCAGGGAGCGCAAAGAAAGGGGAGGACCCGGGGCCGGTCAACGTATCCCCGAAGGGCGGTTCGCCGCTCCACGTGCTCGGTCCGAACCGTGTGGCGTATGTCGACTTTCTCGGCAGCGGCAATGAAACGGCGCGTCATGTGCAGGCGGGCGGGCCCGTGACGCTGATGGTGTGCTCGTTCGAAGAGCAGGACGCGGCGATCGTGCGCCTTTACGGCAGAGCGGTCGTGCGTTCTGTCGACGACGCGGCGCTGCCCGAAGGCATTTTCGAAACGAAGGCGTCGCAGTTCCGGTTCAAGGCGCGACAGGTCATCGATGTCGATGTGGAGAAGACGATGACGAGCTGCGGATACGGAGTTCCCATTCTGGAGCCCGTGCGGGAGCGAAGCAAAGCCGAGTGGGGAAGGAAGTACAAATGACGAAGCAGCTGGCCGCGATCATAAAAAGGGAGCTGGGCGCCCTTTCGCGCGAACTGAAGCTCTACCCGGACGAAACGTACCTCTGGGCGCGGCCGCCCGGCACGCCGAACACGGGGGGGAACCTCGCCCTTCACATC
>JABDJQ010000244.1 GCA_013002425.1 Gemmatimonadota bacterium | reverse complement strand
GCGCCGCCGCGGCCGGATGTCTCCTCCTCCTGATCACCGCGCGCGACGGCGGCCTCGTGCTCCGCACCGCACTCCCCGTAGGAATCAGCGGACTCCTGCTCGGACGCGCGGCGGTCATGCGGCTCCGGCCGATGTGGGCGGTGGCCGAAGGCGCTCTCCCCTACGTCGTGCTTGCCGCGTTCCTCTTCGCGGTGCCCCTTTCCGGACCGGAACTGGATACCGAGGTCGACCGGATCGTGGCGAGCAGTCTCACGATGAGCCAGGAGTGGGCGGCGGGCGACGAAGAGGCGATGGAGAAAGTGGAAGAGCTGACGCGCTCGATGGTGCGCTGGTCGTTCTCCGTTCTCCCGGCCGTCAGTCTGGTCTATCTTCTGACGCTGACGACGGTTTCGTACCGGATCGGCGCGCTGTTGCTCGGTCGATTCGGCACGCCGGCGCGGCTTCCGTCTCTCTTTTCGAGATGGCGCGCGCCGTTCGGGCTCGTGTGGATATTCGCCGCTTCGCTGGGGCTCGTGCTCCTTACGGAGGGCGCCCTGCAACGGGTGGGCGCGAACGGGCTCACGTTTGCCGGGGCGATATACTTTATACAGGGTCTTGCGATCCTGGCGTGGCTGCTCGGAAGAACGCGCCTGCACTTGTTACTGCGCGCCGCGATGCTCGCGGTGGCGGTCCTGTTCGCGCTTCCGTTCTTTCTGCTCGCCACGTTGAGCCTGGGGCTCTTCGACAGTTGGTTCGATTTCAGACGATTGGATACACTCACGGAAAGCGAGGTTCCGCCGTGGAAGTGATTTTACGAGAGAATGTGGAGAATCTGGGTGAGCGCGGTGATCGCGTCCAGGTTGCGCGCGGGTTCGCCCGCAATTACCTCTTCCCGCAGTCGCTGGCTGTGGAGGCGAGCCCCGGCAACGTGCGCGCGCTGACGGAAGAGTCGAAGATGCGGGATCTCCGCGAGAACAAGACGAAGCGCCACGCCGAAGGGCTCGCGCAGAAGCTCGGCAAGGTTTCGGTGACCGCCACGGTGCAGGGCGGCGAAGACGAAAAGCTGTTCGGTTCGGTGACGGCGCAGGACATCGAAGAACTGCTCCGCGCGCAGGGCTACGAAATCGACAAAAGACGAATCCTGCTCGACGAGCCGATCAAATCGCTCGGCGTCTACACCGTGCCGGTAAAGCTGCACACGAACGTCGATGCCAATGTCAAGGTATGGGTCGTCAAGGGCTAAAGGACCGGAGGCTGTTTCTGTATGTTCGGGCGTAAAACGATACTCGTTCTCGTGATGGGCGCGCTCCTCGCCGGCTGCGGCCAGCAGGGCGGACGGGAAGGCGAAGTGATCGCGACCGTCGGCTCCCGGAAGATCTACAAGGAAGACATTTTGCGCCGTCTGGCCGAGATGCCGCCGCAGATCCGAGCGGAGTTCGAAGGAAACGACGGCCGGAGGCGTCTGCTGGACGGGCTGATCGACGAAGAGGTCTTCTATCTGGCCGCGCTCGACGCGGGCCTCGAAAAGAACCCCGAAGTCATGCGGCAGCTCGAGGCCGAACGCAGGCGGGTGCTGATTCGCTCGTACTATACGCGTGAAGTGACGCCGTACACGACCATGACCGAAGAGGACATTCGCCGTTTCTACGACGAGAACCTCGAGGAGCTTTACAAGAAGCCGAACGAGTCGGTCGTGCGCTGGGTCGTGGCGCGCGATATCGATACGGCTCTGGAAGCGCGCGAGAAGCTGCAGGCCGGCATGAAGTGGGAGCGCGTGATCACGGAGTACGGATCGCACGAACCCACGCGCAAAGTGGCGGGCCGGATCGGGGCGATCGGCGAGAACACGACGCTGATTCCGCTCGTCGGCGCCGCGCCCGAGCTTTCGCGCACGATCGACACGCTCACGATCGGCACTCTCTCTCCCGTCATTCGATCGCCGATCGGCTTTCACGTGCTTACGGTGACGGAGCGCATCCCCGAAGACTACATTCCCTTCGATAAGCTGAAGGACGATATCCGCCGCACGTTCAGCAGCGATTTCGTCGAGGAAGTGCGCACCGGGAAAGTGGATGTTCTCAAAGAGAAGTTCCCGGTCAAGATTCTCACCGAAGACCTCGCCGAGACGGACGAGGCGCTCGACGAAGGACAGGTGAGCAGGGCCGAAGAGGCGAGGAAGCTCTTCGAGATGGCCCAGATCACGTCCGACCCGCGGAAGCGGATCGAATACTACCGCGAAATCGTCACGAAGTTTCCTGACGACGAACACGCGTGTGAAGCGCAGTTCATGATCGGCTTCGTTTACTCCGAGGAGCTCAACGATTTCGATAAAGCCCGCGAAGCCCTTGCGAAAGTCGAGGAACGCGCCGACTGTAAAGAGGAGATGGTGACGTCCGCGCAGTGGCTGCTGGACAACATGGGCAAGGAGCCGCCCCCGTTCGAGGATCCGGACGCCGGCGGACAGTAGGAGCGAGCGAGCCGTGAATCAGATGGTCGAAGTGAAGGTGAGTGGACTGGCGGTCGACGACCGGAACAAGTCACCCGTCGTGATTCTTCAGGAACTGAAAGGCACCCGCGTTCTGCCGATCTGGATCGGCCCGTCCGAAGCGAGCGCGATCGCCATGGAACTCGCCGGCCGCAAGTTCGAACGCCCCCTGACCCACGACCTCACGAAGACGATTCTCGACGGGCTCGGCGCCAGCATCGAGAAGATCCTCATCACCGAACTCGAAGGAGGCACCTTCTTCGCCAAGATGGTCATCCCTCACGGCAGCGCCGAAGTGCTCGCCATCGACGCCCGCCCGAGCGACTCCATCGCGCTCGCCCTGCGCTCCGAGGCCACCATCTTTGCAGATGAAGCGCTCTTCAGCCCCGATTCCGGCGAAGAGGACTTGAGCGAGGAAGACAAGGCCGAACGACTGCGAAGATTTCTGCGCGACCTGCCGCCGGAAGATTTCGGACGCGCGGGGCTTTAGGGTTCCAGCCGGGGCTCCGGCGCCGTTCCCTCATACTTCTCACGATAGCTGAACCATTTCCCGGCGCTGCGGATCCGGGCGCTGCCGATGATCTCGGGCGGGCGCGGCGCGAGCAGCAGGAAATCGCCCTTCTCCCGCACCTGCAACGTGATTCCCGCCAGTTCGAAGTAGACGAGATCTCCCGCTTCGAGATCGGGAAGCCGGTATTCCTTGAAATGGATGCTTTCCCAGAACTCGCTTCCGTTCCTGGTCCCGGCAAGCGCGACCCCTTCCGAAACCGCCTGCGCAAGCGCATGAAGTCGTGTGGATGCGGAGATATCGCAGTCCTCTTCCTGTGGGAAGCGAACGACCAGTGCCGGGCAGGGCGTGTCGCGCAGAACGGGTTCCGTATCGGTTCGCACGGGAACCGTGACGCCGAGTCGATCGGTCATCTTGTCGGCGATTGCCTTCGCTGCCGGACCGCCGAGTCGGCTGCCCGGAAAGTGGGTGACCGAGTAGGAGTCCGCTTCCCGAAACGTGATCCAGAGACGGGCATCGTATTCCCCGGCGGCTCGCACGCGAACCGCGGGATGCGGAGCCTCGCGCTCCGAATGGGAGAGCGCCGCGCCCGGCCCGTACCAGTCGAGCAGCGCTTTGGTCTGCTTCGATACGAACGACACGGAACTCCGGGCGCACGGTCCCGACTGCGAGGGGCGCCGGTCAGGATCGATCACGACATGCGGTGCACCGGGACTGGCATCGGGTCGATCGAACAGGCGCCGCGCGGCGACATCGTATCCGACCAGTCCGAACGCATCGGCGAACGCGGCGATCGAATCGCCGGCCCAGAGCGGCTCGAAGGGCCGGACCACGGAAACGCCGCTGTAGAGCGGGAGTTCGTCGAGACGGATCGCGAACGTGTCGATTCCCACGAGTGCATACATCGGATCCGTACCGAGCCGTTCGTCGTAGAAGTGAACGTCGACGCCGCCACCTTGAATCGGGAACTCGAGGTCGCCGCCCCTCATGCGGAGCACCTGATCGCGAATCGGGAAACCGCGCGCGTCCGGGAATCCGAGGACGAAGTGGCCGCCCCTGTCCCGCAGTCCGTAAGTCCCGCCCTCGTCCACCGGCAGATCCACGAGCAAATCCCGCCGCGCGACCTTCGTCGAGTTCCCATTCAGATTGCGTGCCCGCAGCGTGAGTTCGTGCTCGGCGTTCGCGATGTCGTAGGGTAGCGCGGCCTGCACGCGATCGCTGCCGGGCAGAAAACGGTGCGCGAGCGGTGCGCCGTCGAGCATGAGCTCGATCATCGAAGGATCGATGCCGGCGAATCCGTCCTCGTCGCGCACGATCGCC
>JABDJQ010000564.1 GCA_013002425.1 Gemmatimonadota bacterium | reverse complement strand
CGAGTTCGCGGATCTCGGCGACCGGCTGCGCGTCTGGGGCTATCTCGATACGCCGTCGCTGCACGACGCGATTCGTGGGTCGCGCGCGGGGCTTCTGCCGTCGCAATGGTACGAGAACGCGCCGTTCGCGATCTATGAGGCGTTCGCGCTCGGGAAACCCGTGATCGGGTCCGATCGCGGCGGCATTCCCGAGATGGTGAAGCCGGGCGACACGGGCTGGATCGAGCCGGCGGGTGACGTGGAAGCGTGGGCGCGCGCCATGGAGAACGTGGCCGGGGCGGCGAAGCAGGCCGCGACACGGGGGCGCGCCGGACGACTGGCGATGGAAACGATCTACACGACCGAAGCGCACACGAAGGCGCTGCTCAAGATATTCGAGAAACTCACTGCATCATGAGCGACGGGTCGACCGACCCGAGCGCCTCGGCCAGACGCGTGGCCACGATCCAGTTCCCGAAGCTGTTCAGATGCACCGGATCCGCGAAGAAGAGCATGCGCGGATCGTTCCCGCGCGCCTTGTCGTGATACGTCCGAAACGGCGCCGGCACCGCCTCCTCCGCCACATTCGACTGCAGCGAAACCAGCGTCGGCACCGGGTCGACGAGGAGCGCCCCTTCGCTCGCGGCCGCGGCGCGGGCGGCTTCGTTGTATTCGCGCGGCATGACGAGAGTCAGCACGACCGGCACGATGTCGCGCGCGCGCGCCGCCTTGATCAGGGCGCGGAGGTTCGCGCCGTACTCTTCGGGCGAAACGCGCGGCGTTTCCCGATCGCGATTGCGCGGCACCGCGTTCTCGGGAAGCACGCTGCGCAGAAAGCGGTACGTGCGCAGACGTTCGAGCAGCTTCGTCGTGCGATGGAGCAGCGTGCGCTGCGATTCGGCCAGCGCCGCGTCGCTGCGGGTAGCCTTGCGGCTGTCGTTGAATCCGTACGAGAAGACCGCGTAGTCGATCGTGCCTGCGCCGTAAAGATCGTGCGCACTGCGGGAGGCACCGCGTGAGCCGGAAGCATCGGTCGCAGCGGGAAGGCGCTGCTCGAGAAAGCGCCGCCCCTGAAAGGTCGTGTATCCCGGCGTGCCCGCGTTTACGACGCGGATGTCGCGGCGACCGGAGCGCGACCGCATGATCTCTTCGAGGTGCGAAGAGTACGTTTCGTCCGCCTCGACCCCCCAGCCGAACGTGCACGAGTTACCCATGCAGACGATCGTGGGCGCGTCGGGGGGCGTGAGGTCGCCCGCTTTACTGCCGCGGGCTCCGTCGGACGTGGCATCGCCTGCTCCAGCTCCGTGATCCCCTGCGCGGAGTCCCGCCTCGTTCGTACTGATATGAAACGGCGTCGAGATGCCCCACTCTTCGGGCACGAGATAGTTGCGGGCGGCGATCGAGAGATTCGGGCGCAGCTTCCAGAAGAGCACGGGATCCCACGCGTACATGCGCTCCGACGCGAGGATCCCCTCTTCCGTGCCGGCGCGTTCGAGCAGGCGGCTCTGAATCTCGAGCAACCCGCCCTGACGCTCCAGCACGAAATCGGGCGCATACTCGCTCGCCTGGTTCCAGAGCGGTTCCGTGAGCGCCAGCACTCCTTCGAGTACGAGGATCGGCGCGAGCATCAGAACCAGCTTCGGCCAGAACGAGCCGGTGCGCGTGCGCGGTTTCGTACGCAAGCGACGGCCCTCGCGATCGTTCGGCTCCATGATCTCCCTCCGCGTTTCAGAGTATCGCGAAGAGGAGCGGCCCGGCAAGGAGCGCGTAAAGTTGCTTTACGGCACGAGGTTTACGACAGAAGGTATAAGGAGGTTTGCGACGCCGTCAGCGTTCGACGCGGAACCAGCGATCTTTGATCACGTCCGCATCGACTTTTCGATCACGGATCATGGCGAGTACTTCATGCAGACCCGTCAGCTCCCGGGAGTACTCTTCGAACCGATCCTTCTCTCTCCGGCCCGGAAAGCCGTCGGCATTCCCGACGTACTTGTCCGCGATTCTATTCCGCACGACATGAAGACATCGCAAGGCGTGGCTGATTTCATCGTAGGAGGGATTGTGATTCCGGTCTCCGAGCCGGTCCGCGAGCGAGGAGAGTATGCCGACGGCCATATCCCGTTTGAACTCGTGTTCCTGTTCCGCATCCATGGACAGTTCGATACTTGTGATCTGCATGATCGCGTCGAAGTACTGAAACGCGATCTCCGCTTCGTCTCTGGAGACATCCCGATCACGTTTGGCGCCGGAGGAAGGTTCCTGGGCCGGCAGACGAATCGCGATTGCCATCGCTGCAATCACAGCGACCCCGAGCCACGTTCTCAATTCACTGGAGCAATGCAGCGAGGTCCTCATGATTGTTCAGCGTATCATGGCCCAGGCGAGTCAGCGCAACAGGCTCTCGTAAACACTCAGAATTTTTCTTGCGACCGCGTCCTCACCGAGCCCCTTTTGCTTCAATATTTCACGCCCGTTGGACTCGCCCGGGAGATCGCCCGAAGCGATTGCGGCGAAGTGCGGCGCCCACTCGGCCGCGTCGTACGAAAGCACGGCGGACTTCGAGACGCCTTCGAGCAGCCAGCGGACGTCGCCGCAGTCAGTCGAAAGAACGGGTCGATTACACGACATCGCCTCTTTGACGACGTTCGGCGAGCCCTCTTTAAGCGACGCGAGCACGACGAGATCGGCCGCGTTCATATAGTCAGGGATGCGTTCGTGCGGGATTTTGCCCCCGGGAAACGTGACGAGAAGTACTTCCTTGCGCGAGGCGCCGAGTGCGCGCTCGATCAGCGCAAAGTTCTTGTTGGCGTCGTCGGGATTTGCGGGAAACAGAATGACGGGCTTGTCGCTCGGGATCTTGATGCGGGCGCGCGCCTCTTCGCGCGCGGCGGGCGCGAAGCGATCGAGGTCGACGCCGGTCGGAATGACCGAGAGCGCGGGGGCGATGCCGCGGATGTGTGCGGCGAGCCCCTCGGACTTCGCGATCGCGTGCGCGTCCTTCGCCGCATACCTGCGGTTCAGCTTCGCGAACTGGCGCTCCTTGAAGCCGCGATCGCCGTTCAGATCCGTGCCGCAGTATGAAGTCACGACCGGTTTGCCGTTCGTGCCGATCATCTTGACGAGCGTGCCGAGATTGCCGTAGTGCGCGTGCACGATATCGTGGTCGCCCCGAATACGGCGCCTGAGTTCGCCGATGTGTGTCAGATACGGCCCGATGCCGCCGCCACCGGGGAGCACGTAGAGGTCGATGTCCGCATATGGCGCGAGCGACTTGATCTGCGAGGCGACGAACGCGCCGCGCGAAGGCTTTTCGGGCGTCGGGTACATGGGCGTGACATGCAGCACGCGCGGCCGGCGGGGCGAGCCCGATGCGCCACCTTCGCCCGAGGCGCGATGGCTTCGTCTGGTGCCCGACACGCTCATTCGGCCGGGCTCAGCCAGCGCTCGGCCACGAACAGCATCCAGATCAGATTGCCGTAGTCCTTGCGCCCGGTGGTCGTTTCATCGATCAGGCGTCCGAGCACGCTGCCGTCGACCGGCCCGTCCCACGACCGCAGGCGGTCGAGCTTCTGTTCGAAGTCGCGCCCCTTGAACCATTCGCGGAGCGGCACGCCGAATCCTTTCTTCGGCGCTTTGAGCAGATCGGGCGGCAGACGCTTGCCGATCGTGTTACGCAGCACGCTCTTTCGCTCGTACCCTTCCATCTTGATGTCTTTGTGCACGCCGGCCATGAGTTCGATCAGGCGATGGTCGAGAAACGGCACGCGCGTTTCGAGCGAGTGCGCCATCGACATGCGGTCGACCTTGACGAGCATGTCATTCGGAAGCGAGTTCTTGAGGTTGTAGTACATGAGGCGATAGAACGGATCGCTGTACGTGCACGGGCGCATGAGTTCGCTCACGAAGTCCTCGATTCGCACGAGGTCGCGCGCGACGGGGGCCACGATCTCCTTCACGAGCGCCTCGTTCCCCCACGCGATCTTGGCGATGAGACGCGACTCGAAATCGAGCGAACTCGCGCGCGTGACCTTGATCGCGCGGTTCATCTTGTAGCGCAAGCCGCCGCGAAGGAGCGCCGCGGGTACTGAGACCGCGGCCGGGATCGCTTTCTGCACGAAGCCCGGCAGCTTCTGATACCGCCCCGTGAACTTCTCGCCCTGATACATCGTGTAGCCCGAGAGTACTTCGTCGCCGCCGTCGCCGGTCAGCACCATCTTCACGTGCTTGCGGGCGTACGCGGAAACGTAGCCGGTCGGGATCGCCGACGAATCGCCGAACGGGTCGTCGTAGTGACGCA
>JABDJQ010000222.1 GCA_013002425.1 Gemmatimonadota bacterium | reverse complement strand
CGTCCTGGATCTTCAGGTTCGCCCGCGTCTCCTGAAAGAGCCCCGTTTCGGGCAGTGTGAACGCGTCGCGGCTCATCGGAATCTTGCGAATCTCGGTTTCCGGGCGTTTCGCGAGCGAGCCGACGAGATCGGGCAGCCTGTGCTTCTCTTCCGTCCCCACGACGAGGTCGACGCCGTCGATTCGCGCGAGCGCTTTCGCGTCGAGTTGCGCGTAGCACCCCGTTACGACGACGTGCGCGTCCGGCGTCCGTTTCAGCAGGTAGCGCACGAGGCGCCGGCATTTCGCTTCGGCGCCCCTCGTAACAGAGCAGGAATTGATGACATAGAGGTCCGCGGGATCCGAATCCGCCACGATTTCATAGCCGCGCGTACGAAACGCGTCGGCCAGAAGCGCGCTCTCCGCCTGATTCAGGCGGCAGCCAAGGGTGTGAACAGCGGCACGAGGCACGGATTCCTCCGAAATCGGGGTGATCGAGCGTTTTGAGGCGCAGTCTTAAACGGTAGCCAAATGCAGAGGGGTGCCGCAAGAGAAAAACGAGAAACCGCGTCAGGCGTTCTCCAGCATGCGATTCAGGGCAACGAGGGCGGAATCGGCGACTTCCTTCGGAACGCTCACCTGGTTGATGATCTTTCCTTCGACGAGGCCTTCCAGCACTTCCATCACGTTGATAGGGTCGATTCTCCACATCGTCGCGCAATTGCACGCAAACGGCGAGAGCGGGAGAATCGTGTGATCCGGGAGCTGTTCGTTCAGACGGTTCACGAGATGGTGCTCCGTACCGACGGCGAAGACGGTCCCCGGAGGCGAAGCCTGGACCTGCTTGATGATGAGCTCGGTCGAGCCCACGAAATCCGACTTCGCGACGACGGCCGACGTGCACTCCGGGTGCGCGATCACGACGACGCCGGGATAACGTTCCCGCATCATGTCGACATGCTGCGGCTTGAAAGTCATGTGAACGGAGCAGAAGCCGCGCCAGAGAATCACCTTCGAGCGAACGAGATCTTCGGTGGTGCAGTTTCCGCCCTCTTCCTTCGGATCCCAGAGACACATTTCGGCGTCCGTGATCCCCATCTGGTGCCCGGTGTTCCGCCCCAGATGCTCGTCGGGCAGAAAGAGAATGCGCTCCCCGCGTTCGAACGCCCACTTATATACGGTCTTCGCATTCGACGACGTGCAGACGATGCCGCCGTGGTCGCCGCAGAACGCCTTGATCGCGGCGGTCGAGTTCATGTAGGTGACCGGAATGATCGTGCCGCCGACGCGCTCCTCGAGGTCTTCCCAGCAGTCGAGAACCTGATCGAGGTTCGCCATGTCGGCCATCGAGCAGCCGGCTTTGATATCGGGCAGGATCACGACCTGGTCGTCGGCGGTCAGAATGTCCGCGGATTCCGCCATGAAGTGAACGCCGCAGAACACGACGTACTTCGCGCCGCGCTGCTCGGCCGCGTCACGCGCGAGCTTGAAGGAGTCGCCGCTGAAGTCCGCGAAACGGAACACTTCATCGCGCTGGTAGTGATGTCCGAGTATCAGGACCTTGTCGCCGAGCGCCGCCTTCGCGGCGGCAATCCGTTCGACGATCTCCTCGGTCTCGAGCAGTTCCTCGCGTTTCGTGAATTCCTTCAGTCCGGTCATCGCGCTCCCCGTTCGTTCTTAGACTGCGAACGACTCCCCGCAACCGCACGATCCCGCGGCGTTCGGGTTGGTCCACTTCCATCCGGAACCATCGAGTCCGTCATGCCAGTGCAAAGTCACATCCTCGAGCAGAATATTGCTCTTCGGGTCGAGCAGTACGCGGATATCCCCGAACGAAACCAGTTCGTCCCTCTCCCCTTTTTCCGTCTCGAAGTCGAGAACGTACAGGAATCCGGAGCAGCCGCCCCCCTTGACGCCGAGACGAAGGTAAAGCCCGTCCCGTCCGTCCCTTTCGATCAGTTTGTTGACCTGTTCCCTGGCCTGTTCGGTCATCTGGACCATGCGCGATCTCCTATTGTATCGCCTCGCGCCCCGGATAGAGAGGCGAGAAGCTTCGTAACCGTTTTACCGTTTCGACAACCCGTTCCGCGGCGAAATCGATCTCCTCCCCGGTCGTGAAGCGCCCGAGACCGAAACGGATCGAAGAGCGCGCCAGGTCGTCGTCGAGCCCGAGCGCTTTCAAGACGAACGACGGCTCGTGGGCGCCGGACGAGCACGCCGAGCCGGGTGATACCGCCACGTGTTCCATGTCCATCAGCAGCGATTCGCCATCGACGTAGCCGAAGCTGACGTTCAGATTATGGGGCAGCGTATGCTCGCGGTCCCCGTTTCGTCTCACTTCATCGAGCTCCGAAAAGATCCGGGCCTCGAGCCTGTCGCGCAGAACGGCCAGGCGCTCCCCTTCGGCCTGCATCTCGAGGGCCGCGATCCGGCACGCTTCGCCGAGGCCCACGATCCCCGTCACGTTCAGTGTCCCCGACCGGAACCCGCGCTCCTGGCCCCCGCCGAAGATCATCGGCTCGAGACGGACGCGGGGAGAGCGCCGGCGCACGTAGAGCGCCCCGACCCCTTTGGGACCGTACATCTTGTGGCCCGACATCGAAAGAAGATCGATCCCGAGCTCTTCCACGTCCACCGGTATTTTTCCGACGGCCTGGGTCGCGTCCGTGTGAAACAGAACGCCCCGGGAGCGTGTCAGCGCGCCGATCTCACGCAGCGGATGCAGCACGCCGATTTCGTTGTTCGCCGCCATGAGCGATACGAGAACCGTATCGTCGGTCAGCGCCGCTTCGAGAGCGCCGAGGTCGATCATGCCCGCGGGCGAAACCGGAAGGCGAGTAACGCGCGCGCCGCGCTTTTCCAGCTGTTCGCACGGGTCGAGCACGGCCTTGTGCTCGGTCACGCAGGTCACGACGTGGTTTCCCCTGTCGGACCCCGCCTGATACGCGCCGAAGAGAGCCAGATTGTTCGCCTCGGTCGCGCCGCTCGTAAAAACGACCTCTTTCGGCCGGCAGTGAATCAGCGCCGCGATCGCTTCGCGCGCGCCGAGAACGGCGTCCTCGGCCTCCATGCCGTAGGAATGGCTCCGGCTCGAGGGATTCCCGAACACGGTCGTGAAAAACGGCTCCATCGCACGCAGAACGCGCGGGTCACACGGAGTCGTGGCGTGGGAATCAAGATAGACGGGTCGCTTCATACTGAGTATAAGGTAGCGCGGCGCGGCGCGAATGTCAATTGATCGAGCGCGTAAGCAGTTGTGGATTTGAGGCTTATGCAGCCACGGACTGCG
>JABDJQ010000216.1 GCA_013002425.1 Gemmatimonadota bacterium | reverse complement strand
GAAGTACCCCCTCGTTCTGCTCATTCACGGCGGCCCGCAGAGCGCGTTCGCCGATCACTTTCACTAACGCTGGAGCGCCCACATCTTCGCGAAGGAGGGCGCCGTCGTCGCGTTCTTCAACCCGCGCGGTTCGACCGGATACGGGCAGAAATTCTCCGATCAGATCTCGGGCGACTGGGGCGGGCGCTGCTACGAAGATATCGAGAAGGGCGTCGACTACATTCTGAAAAAGTACCCGTCCATCGACCGGAAGCGGATGACGGCGGCCGGCGCGAGTTTCGGCGGCTTCATGATCAACTGGATCGCGGGGCATTCGAACAGGTATCGTGCGCTCGTCTGTCACGACGGCATCTTCCAGGCCGAGACGATGGGCTACACGACCGAAGAGCTCTGGTTCGAACAGCACGAGCACGGCGGCATGCCGCATGAAGCGCGCAAATCGTTCCTGAAGTTCAGCCCGCACCTGCACGTCGAGAACTTCCAGACGCCCACGCTCGTCGTTCACGGCGAACAGGACTTCCGCTGCCCGATCTCCGAAGGCCTCGCGATGTTCACCGCGCTTCAGGTGCAGGGCGTGCCGTCGCGCCTGCTCACGTTCCCGGACGAAGGGCACTGGGTTCTGCAGCCCGCGAACGCGGAGGTCTGGTACGAGGAAGTGATCGGCTGGCTGATGAAGTTCGCGTAGGGGGCGGGCTGAAGTGAGAACGATGCTCGTGCTCGAGTGAAAACGAAGTTCTAGTAGAGCGCGAGAATCGCCCGCGCCCTGAGCGCGGCGGGATGCGTCCCTGCCGTGTCCAGGCCGATCGCGCGACGGAGCGCGCGCTTGCCGTCTTCGAACGACTGCGCCGCCGCTTTCTGATCCCCGTTCTTGCGATAACGAATGCCGACCTGAATATGGCTTTCGCCGAGGTTCGTCCAGCCGTGCAGGTTGTACGGGTCGAGTTCGATGACGGACATGTAATGAGGAACCGCCTGTTCGGGTTGCCCCTGCCGCTGGAACGACGCGCCGGTCATCGCCTGGAAATACGGGTCGAACGGGTTGTACTTCACGAGCCCGCGGAAGATCCGGCCCGCAATCGCGTACCGCCCCTCTTCGAAATAGTCGTAACCGATGTCCGCAATGCTGTAGAGGTCGGGCGCGGTCATCCCCTCGAGTTGCGCGAGCGTGAGGTCCCCGATCAGAAAACCGCGCACCGATTTCTCGATGTCGTCCGGCCGGCAGATCGCGTCTTTCGGAAGTACGGGAGCGAACTCTTTCAGCAAGCGTAACTCCTTTAGGCCTTCAGATTCCGGATGGCCGCCATGCTCGCGTCGTGAAGCGTCTTGAAGATATTCGTCATGAGCTGCATGAGCTGCTGCCGCTCTTCCATCAGTCTTTGAAGCTGCGTCTGGAGAAGCTGGATGTTCGGGCTCTTGTTCGTGCCCGCGCCGCCGGCAGTGCCCGCAGCTCCTGCCGCGCCCGCAGCTCCACCGACGCCACCCGCATTCTGCAGTCCCTGGGTTCCGGTCGTGCCGCCCGCCGGGCCGCCGAACACCGTGCCGATTCCGTTCGCCGCCGCGCCGCCGGGCTGTCCCTGCGTCGCGAGTTCGATTTCGCGCATCTTCGCTTCGATCTCCGCGTCGATCGAGTTCGAAAGTCCCGCGCCCATGATGCTGAGTTTGTCTTCCATATAGAGGTTCGAGCCGAGAAGCGCTTCGATACTGCCCGACGCGCCGCCCGGTACCGCGTTCCCCGGAACGCCGGCCTGCATGCCGCCGCTCTGCGAAAAGATGCGGTGCATGATCGAGAGCGGATCGTTACCCGAAGGCTGCGCCGGCTGCGCACGGTTCAAAATCGACGGCACCTTCTGATACGACTCCGGCTTGTTCCAGCCGCGGATCACATAATCGCCGCCGCCGTTCGCCTTCCCGGACATGAGCGCCTCTTCGAGCGCGTTTCGATTCGGGTAGACACGGTTCTGGAACAGATAGCGGTCGCCGTCGAGATGCACGACTTTCGCGAACGAACCCGCATAGGTGTCGCCCGAGAACTGGCCCTGCATCAGCGAAGTCGGGATGCCGCCGAGAGCGGCGCCTTCCGGGCGCGGCGCGAACGTGCCCATGCGGTCTTTGAGATGGGCGCCGCCGGGGCGCATGCGCGGGATGTAACCCATTTCGAGCGCGGGCTTCCGCATCTTGCCGAAGATCTGCTGGAGCTGGCTTTCCGACATGCCCGTGAGGCGGCGCATGTGACGCAGCACGCCACGCAGTCCCGTGCGCTGGGTCTCGGACAGAGATCCGATTCCCTCCTGCATCGCATCGATGACGTCGTAACCCGCTCCGGGTCCGATCGACATCGGGCTGGATCGAATTCCGCCGATCCCCATGATGACACGCCTTTCCGGGCGCGGAAACCTGCCCGCGACCCCGTTGAAATCCTAGCACAGTTATTTGACGACTGTTCTTCTTTTCCCCTTATCCAGGGGAGGCGGGCGGAAGTTGCGAAGAAAGTCTGGCTCCGTATCCGTTCGGGCTCGGTGGCGTGTGTGCTCGGCCCGATCCCCAGCTCGGTGGTGCGTGTGCTCGGCCCGATCCCTGCCTGACTGCTTCCTATGGTATGTGAGGGGAAAGTCTTTGAGCGGTTACAAGTTGTTCGTGAGGGGGATGCCGGTGCGCTGGAGCGCTGTCAGGCAAGGTTGGTCTCGGGCCTGCGCGCACACACCACCTTCGCCCGGACGGAACGGAGCCGGAAGGAAGGGAGAGAAGAGAAGGGAGAGAAGAGAAGAAAGGAGAAGAGAGGAGAAAAGAGAGAAGAGAAGAGAGGGGAGGTGGGAGCCAGGTGCCAAGTACCGAGAGTAGATCGGGTATCAAGAATCGATCGGAAGCGGATGACGAGCCGCGGCGCGTGTGTCAGTCACGCTCCGATCCTGTCCCACTCCGGTCCTGCTTTCTTCTCGCCACCAGAAGGCGTTGGCCGTCTCGTGCGCGTCGAGCGAGACCAACTTGAGCCGGCCGACTTCGGCGCACCGGCTCTCTTCGTCTGAGGGCAACAGAAGTCAGGTTCGGCGTGGCCGGCCGGCTCCCCGTGTCGAGGCGGCCGGCCAGGGATCGCGAGTAAGCGCACGAAGACGGCCAATCCGCCTCCGCCTGCCCCTTATGCGAACGTCGTTTCGGCGGCTTCCTGTTCGGCTTCCGCGAAGCGCGCGGCGGCTGCTCCGGCGTAGTCGCCGAGACGCACGCCGATCTCCTTGTCCTGGTCGCCGAATCGCGGCACGTCGCGGTGCGTTTCGACCTGGCGATACACGACGATCACGCCGTGGCACTCTTCGCCCGACAGGAGGGGGATCGCGAGCGCGCCGTGAATGTGCGCCTCGCGGAGCAGTGCGCTCGTGTCGCTGCCGGAGAGTTCCCAGTGCCCGACGGGCACTTTCCGTTCGATCGCCGCTTCGGCCATCGCCGTTTCTAGCCGCCCGAGTTCCTCGTCGGCTTTCGGAATGGCAGTGCCGTGCGAAGCGAGCAGCGTATACTGGCTCGAGTCGCCCGACACGAAGTCGGCGCCCGGATCCGCAA
>JABDJQ010000207.1 GCA_013002425.1 Gemmatimonadota bacterium | reverse complement strand
AGAGAAGAGGGAGCGGCGAAACGAATGCCGATCCGGATGACGCGCGCTGTGAATTCCGGTCCGAGCGGCAGGGGAAGAACTTTTTCGGCGGGAATTCCGCACAGAGCGGAAGGTCGTGGAATTATCTCTAAATTGTGACCTCCCATGTCCGTAGAGAGTCAATGAAGGCAGAAGTTAAGCAGAACCCCTCCCCCTCGTACCTGCTTCAACAAACAACATGGCTCAAAAACGGACTTCGGAGGAAATCCATATGCAATTGTTAATGCGCAATCCACTCGTGGGGATCGTGACGCTCGCGGCACTGCTCTACGCAACCGGCGCGATGGGAGCTACGGTGACGGAATCGTTCGACGGCTTCCCGGCGGGCAAAGTGATCGCGGGCGATCTGCCCGGCGGCGGCACGGCGTCGGGCACGGACCTGGCGAACGTCACGGTCAGCGTCGTGAACGCGGGCGGCGGGCCGAACTCGGCGATCATCTTCGACTCGAACAACCCGACGGGCGGCGACCCGGATCTCGGCACGCCGAATCAGACGTGCGGCGGACCGGGCGTGGGATCGGGCGGCGAACAGGGGCAGCCGTACGAAAACTGCGTCGCCTACAATAATCTGCTGATCGTGGCGGAAGACATCGTAGACACGGGAGGCGACGGTTTCGTGGACGACCCGGACGACGAAGTCGGCGGCGGCGCGATCACGTTCACGTTCGACGCTCCGGTGATTCCGCTCGATATCGTGATCCTCGACATCGACGCGGCGGAAACGGCCGACGTCGAAGTCAGCAACAACGTCATGAGCGTGGTCGTGAGCGCGACCAGCGCGGGCAACAACTCGGCGCAGACGATCGATCTTTCGGGCAAGGGCGCGATCACGGAACTCGAGGTCGAGTTCTCGGGCTCGGGCGCTATCGCGGAGCTTCGCTACGAAACGGTTTCGACCGCTACGGAAGAGACGTCGTGGGGCGGCGTGAAAGAACTCTTCCGCTAGAAGTTCCCCGGCAGGTTGTGCGGGTTCGCATGCGACCGCGCCGGTAAACTGCACGGTGATCTGAACATTACACGGGGAGGGCTTCGGCTCTCCCCGTTTTTGCGTTCCCGTAACGGTACGGGTTACAATCTACCGCTGCACCCTGATACGAACCGACGCCAGGAACAAGGAGCTCACGTTTTGCCGACGAAGAACAAGCCTGCCCGATCGAAACAAATCGCGAAATGGAGTGAATTGAAAGACCGCGAGCCCGCGTATGCGCTGGTGGCGAACGTCGACCTCGTCGTCATTCGATACGGCAGCGATGTCTCGGTGCTGTACGGGCGCTGCCATCATCGCGGAGCGCTGCTCGCCGACGGACATGTGGACGGCAACAACCTGATCTGCGGCGTGCACGGCTGGGACTACCGGTACGACACGGGCGTCAGCGAATACAACAACGACGAGGCGCTTCACAAGTTCTCGTCGTGGATCGACGAAAAAGCCGACGCGCTGATCGTCGACGAGGAAGAGGTCGCGGCGTTCGCGAAGAAGAACCCGCAGCCGTACGACCGGGATTCGTATCTCGGGCTCTACGCGGACGTGCACGGCACGAGCGAAGAGCCTTACAACAACTACATACAGGATCTCGCGCGGAACGGGCTCGCGAAGCACGGGCATCACGGGCCTGTCTCCGCGATGGGCGTTCCGCTCACGGAGCTCCCGCGCTGGGACGACATTCAACTGCTCACGGGGCAGCTCGCGCGGCGCCCGCTACTTGACGACCACGAAGTCGGCACGAACCTCGTGATCGGCCCGAACGCGAAGAAGCCGCTCGAACTCGCGATTCCGCTCTTCGTGAGCGACATGAGTTTCGGCGCGCTGAGCGAAGAGGCGAAAGTCTCGCTCGCGATGGGCGCGGAGATGGCGGGCACGGGGATCTGCTCGGGCGAGGGAGGCATGCTTCCCGAAGAACAGCAGGCGAATTCACGTTACTTCTATGAACTCGCTTCGGCGCGCTTCGGCTGGGATATCGAGAAGGTGAAGCGAGTGCAGGCCTTTCATTTCAAGGGCGGGCAGGGGGCGAAGACGGGCACGGGCGGACATCTGCCCGGCGAAAAGGTGAAAGGCAAGATCGCGGAAGTGCGCGGGCTCGACGAGGGGAGCCCCGCAATCAGTCCGCCGACATTCGCGGATCTCGTGACGCCGGGCGACTATCGCGAGGTTGCGGAACAGGTACGCGAAGTTTCGGGCGGGATTCCGGTCGGCTTCAAGCTGTCGGCGCAGCATATCGAGGACGACATCGACTTCGCGCTCGAAATCGGCGTCGACTACATCATTCTCGACGGGCGCGGAGGCGGGACCGGCGCGGCTCCCGAGATCTTCAAGAGCAACATCTCCGTGCCGACGATTCCGGCGCTCGCGCGGGCGCGGCGCCATCTCGACAAGTCTGGAAAAAGCGACGTCACTCTGATCGCGACGGGCGGGCTTCGCAAAGACGCGGATTTCATCAAGGCGATGGCGCTGGGCGCGGACGGCGTGGCGGTTTCGAACAGCGCGCTGCAGGCGATCGGTTGCCTCGGCATGCGCGCGTGCCATACGAACAACTGCCCGGTCGGCATCGCGACGCAGAAGCAGAAACTGCGGGATCGTCTGCTGGTCAAGAAATCGGCGGCGCGCCTCAAGAACTACTTCGAAGCGACGGTGGAACTGATGCAGGTCATGGCGCGCGCGTGCGGACATGCGCATCTCGATCAGTTCCGCCTCGAAGACCTGACGACATGGAACCGCGACATGGCGCACCTGACGGGCGTCAAATACGCGGGCGTTACAAGCCCTTGACGACGATCTCGCGGAGACGCCCCATGCGTGGGAGCGGGCCGACGAGCGGCTTCGCGTATTTCAGAAACGCGGGGGTGATGTCGGTTCCCGATTTCGCGATGAACGAAGAGGGCATGGAGCGCGCGTGCTTCGCCACGCTGCCGAGCGACACGCGCCTCAGTTCCACGCGATAGCGGCTTCCCGCCACGCGCTTGATCGCCACACTCCCCGACGGCTCGCCCCGCAGCGCGAACTCGACGGCCTTCGCACCCACCGCAAACGCCTCGCGTTCATCCACCGCCGAGCGCACGCCGTGAAACGAGCGCTGCATGTATCCGAACGTGTCGGCGCGCACGCGTGCAGTGTCGGTCGTCTCTTTCACGATGCGCGCCAGCAGGTCGCCGAGCGCGCCGGAGCCGCCGAGCGTGACGTTCCCGTGCGCGTCGCGTTCGGTCGCGTGCTTCGCAGCGATCAGATCGCCCATTCCGTCGACGATCCCCTCGGACACTGCCACGATGCATCGCCCGCGCTTCTTGTACACACGGTCGACATCGCGCACGAACCCCGTCATCGAGAACGGCCGCTCGGGCAGATAGATCAGATGCGGCCCGTCGTCTTCATGTTTTCGCCCGAGAGCGGAGGCGGCTGTCAGAAACCCGGCGTGGCGCCCCATGAGCACGTCGATCTTGACGCCGCCGAGCGCGCGATTGTCGAGGTTGTCGCCCTGAAACGCCTGCGCGATGAAGCGCGCGGCCGACGGATAGCCCGGCGTGTGATCGTTCTGACGTAGATCGTTGTCGACCGTTTTCGGAATGTGAAAGCACTCGAAGTCGTGGTGCGACCGGCGGCACTCTTCGGTCACGATGTGCGCCGCTTCCGCCGTGTCGTTTCCGCCGATATAGAAGAAGTAGCGCACGTTGTACTTCTGAAAGATGTGCGCGACCTCGCGGCATTCGTCGGGAGTCGGTTTGTGACGCACGGATCCGAGCGCGGACGAAGGCGTCTTGCGGACGGCTTCCAGCGTGCGTTCGCTCTCGCGCCCGAGGTCGATGAAGTCGCGATCGAGAATGCCGCGGATGCCATGGCGCGCGCCGAGTATGCGCGTGACGTGTTTCGATCGCTTCGCGCGGAGCACGGCGCCGACCACGCTCTCGTTGATCACCATCGTGGGGCCGCCGCTCTGCGCGATCACCATGTTCCCGACGGGAGCGAGCTTGATCACGCGTGATTTCGCCTTCGCGCGTCGCTTCGGCGCAGGCTTCGGCGCAGGCTTCGCTGTTCCCTTCTTTCGCTTCGTGATCGTTCGCTTCGTGATCGTTCGTGTCGCCAATCTATTCTCCCGGCTCGAGATCGGTTCGTCTGTTCTTGAAACGATCGAGTTGTGATTTCAGGTATTCGTCATCGGGCGACAGGGCGAGCGCCTTCTCTCCGACCTTGACGGCATCATCGTAACGCGCCAGTCGAAAGTATACTTCGCCGAGCGTGTCGAGAATCTCGAACGATTCGGGTTCGGCCGCGCTCGCGCGTTCGGCGGCTTCGAGCGCGCCTTCGAGATTCGTGTCGTTCGTGGCAAGGTACCATGCCAGCCCGTTCAACGTACCGGGCGTCGTTTCCTCGCGCGCCAGCGCGTTCGTGAGAATCATGCCGATGCGGTCGAGTTCGCGCTGCGCCGCCGCTTCGTCCCCCGCTTTGCGATACTCTTCGGCGTACCGAATGTGCGCGAGGGCCATGTCGCTCCCCTCGAGCATGTGATAGAGCCGTCGGATTTCGCGAATCGGCTCGGTGTGGTCGTCCACGCGAATATCGACGTAGCGCGCTTCGTACTCGGGATGCGCCGCGCTCGGCCGCCCGACGAGAATCGCCGCGGACTGCTTGCCGCGGCTGTCGCCGCCCGCCTCCTGCGCCGCTTCGAGCGTGCAGAGCAGACGATAGGCAAGATCGCCCTCGGTGCTTTCGAACGCGCGCGCCATCGCCGCCACGACTTCCTCGCTCACGAGAATGTTTCCCTGCGCCGCAAAGTGATCGCCCGTCACGCCGCCCGCCCACGCCATCGTGCTCGCGCCCGTGTGCTGCGCGATGCCGCCGGCTGCGTCCATGACGCCGACCTGTCGATTCGCGCGCCCTTCGTCGCGTGCCAGAAGATGCGCGAGCGTCTCTTCGGCCGAAAGCCCCGCGCGCATCAGCGCGAGGCCGCGCGGCCCGAACGATTCGTTCGTGCTCGCCTGCGTCGCGATCGCCCCGACTCTCGCGTCGACCCACGGCACCGCCATGCCGACGTTGAACGCCTTCGACTGTACGGCCACGCCGATCTCGCCCGTGCCCGGATCGCGCGCCACGATCGAGAACGTAGCAAACGCCTGCGCAGCCGTTACAGACATCAGGATCACGGCGGCCGTCACTGCCTGCCAATGCTTCATGCTTTTCCTCCCCGGTCAAAAGTCCGTCGGCACCAGAGTTCGAGAGTATAGATCATCCAGAGCGCATCCCAGGGAACGCGCCGCCCCTCCTCGAACGAGGCGGCGTATTTCCGCACTTCGTCGGGGCTGAAGATGTCGCGCGAGGCGAGCGAGTCGGACAGTATGACATCTTTCATGTTCTTCCAGAAATCGCCCGCCACCCATCCCGTGTTGTCGAACGTGCGCTTCGCGTCGTAGGGACGAAAACGGCCGCCCGCGAAACGATGCAGGAAGTTGCGCGCGCTGTTCCTGCGCCAGCACCAGAACTGGTCCGAAAGCGTCGCGTCGGGAGGGAGCCGTGTCTTGTCGATCGGTATGCGCCCGAGCTTCGGTTCGAGACGCCGCATCACGTCGGCGTATGCTTTCAGTCCGTTCACATAGAGCGACGGCGGCATACGGAGCGAACATTCGTAGAGCGCGTATTCGTAGAGTGGCTGACGGATCTCGACCGTCGACCGCAGGAAGCACGCTCCCATGTTGCTGAACCGGCGCAGTCTCTCGCGTATGGCGATGTCGATCGCGCGCACGCCGGCGAGCGCGGGGAAGCCTTTGCCGATCGCGTCGTGATAGACCTCGCCCGGATAGCCGGCGGCGGCTTCCGAGAAACGCCCGGTCAGAAGTCGCGCCGCATCCGCTGGCGGCAACTTGTTCCGCGCCGCAAAGTGCTGCCGCACGTATTCGTCTTCGTCGATCGGCGCATAGAGACCGAATCCCTGAAAATACTGCATGTAAAAATTCATGGCAGCGCCCGGCACGCCTTCGAGCACGGCGCCCACATGCTGTTTGAGCGCGGGCCGGAGCGCCGCGATCTGGCCGTGCCGGCACGCCACCATCGCGTCGGTGCTCCACATGTAATCGTCCAGGCCGGCGAGGTACGTTTCGCGATTCATGTCGAGTTCGTGGTGGGTACTGTTCACGACGCGTGCGACCCTGCGGGCGAAGCGACGATCGTAACTGCGAGGGTGGCCGAACGTGAACGTATGCAGCGGGCGTACGCTCGCGGGAATCGCGGCCGCATACAAACGGGAATCGTGCCCCCCGCTCAATGTAGCTCCGGTGAGAGGCGGCTTCAAGGTTCGCACCGCGACCGATCGCTCGAGGAGCGTCGCGTACTCCTCGATCCAGTCGCCGGGAGGCGAGTAGTCGTAGACCTCCGGCGGCGGCGCCGACCAGTATCTGCCGGTTTCGAGCGCGCCATCCGCGCGATGTCTGACGAAACCGCCCGGCGGAACCAGCGTGACCCCTTCGAGTGTCGTCGTTTCCTCGAGCGGCGCCTGCAGCAGAAAGAGCTGGGCGACTCCGTGCGGATCGAAACGAAGCGTTTCACCGGGCAGGCCGAACGCCCCTTTGAGCTGAGAGAAGAACGCGATGCCGCCGCCGGCGAGCCGTCGATAGAGAAGCTGCCGGCTGCCAAAATGATCCGTGATCAAGGTTGTCGTGCCGCCCGGCTCGATCACTGCCAGGGACCAGTGCCCGTCCGTTTCCGAGAGGGCCGCCGGCCCGCCGCGCAGGAAGAGCGCCAGCATGTGCTCGACTTCGCTCATTCCGTCGGGGCAGGGCGCGCCTCCGGCTTCGCGCGCGAAAATCTCGCCGTCGAGAACGGCCAGCGCCCCGCTCTTCGCGTCACGGGCGATGGGTGGCTCGGGATGCACCGTGCCGAGGTGCACGACGCCGAGCCCCATGCCGGGGCCCGCGGCGGGGCCCGCCCCCGCACCGGAATCGACATCCGCTCCAGGGCCCGCCAGGACCCGCGTATCGACCCTTTCGGCCTCGTCGAGTCGCAGAAGGGCGCCCATGCGCGCCAGGACTTCCCGGGCGGACGCCCCTTTGCTCGCGATCCCGAAAATGCCAGCCATATATTCTCCCGGTTCGAATTGTTACACTGGAAGCATAGTCGAACAGAATAGCTCTTCATTGCAAGCCCGCGAGGCCCCATGCCCGTAATCGCTCCCGTCACTCCCGAATCGTATCAGGCGCTTGCCGCGTTTCTCGCGGCGTTCGAGGGGGATCCCGACACCCCGGAAACCTGGATTTCGCGATTCGATTTCTGGTGGGACCGCAATCCCTCCGTGCGAGACAACGATACCCCGCGGGGCTGGATCGTGCAGGACGGCGACCGCGTGGGCGGCTTCTTCGGCGTGATCCCGATGGCGTTCCAGGTGCTGGGCGAGGAGATGCCCGCGCTGAACGCCACGACGTGGCGCGTGGACGCGGCCTATCGCAATCTTTCGATGAAGCTCATGCTCCGCGCGATTCAGGCGGGGACCCGTTCGCTCCTGTTCAATACGACGCCGAACGACAAAGTCGTGCCCATGCTCGAATCGCTCAAGTTCCGGCCGCTGCACACGCTCACGTCGCCCGGCCAGTCGCGTACCTGCGGTCTGCTGCCGCTGAACCCCGAGCCGTTTCTTCGCTCCCGCCTGCCCGGCGCATTCCGGCCGCTTTCCGGCCCCGTTCGTCCTCTGATCAACATGTATCACGGGATCCGCCTGCGCGGCCTCGACCGGGAGAAGCTTCCGGTCACGCGGCTCACGGAGGCGGGCGCCGAATTCGACGATCTCTGGCAACGGACACGCGAACGATATCGCACCACGGCGGTCCGTTCGGCCGAGGCGGTCGACTGGTACTGTTTTCGAGGAGATCGCCCCGATATGATTCTGCTCGGATGCCGGGACGGAGGCCGGCTGCGCGGCTACGCGGTTCTCTGGGACCGGTCGGACCGGAATTCGCGCAAGCTCGAATGCGTCGATCTCTGGGTCGAGGAGAACGACGGAGACGTCGTGCAGTCTCTCGTGAGCCACACCCGCGCCCTAGCCGGCGAGCTCGCGTTCGATGTCGCCCTTTTCCCTTACTTTTCCCCTGCTCTCGGCTCGATTCTGGGGTCTCTCGGACTCGTCGGCTGGAAGCTGCCTGCCCGCAAAGAGTACTATCGCACAGACGAAACGCGTGCCGCCAGACTGCCTCAAGAAACGTCATTCTGGGCCGATAATCATGGTGACACGTCGTTCTTCCCTTAATTTTTTCGGATGCGGGGCCGAACTGTTTTGAACCGGACACTACTTTCCATTCTGATGGATCACGCCTCGGCGCGCCCTCACGAGCCGTACATGATCCATCCCTCGACGGGCGCAACCCTCGACTACACGCGCGCGGCCGCGATCGCAGCAGGCGCGGCGGAGTGGTTCGTGAAGCAGGGCATCCGCCCGGGCGATCGCGTAGCGCTACTCACCGTGCACCACATCGCGTTCGTGCCTGTTCTGGCGGGCGCCGCGCATATCGGCGCATCGATCGTCCCCGTCAATCCGCATCTTCATCCCGACGAACTCACCTTCATTCTGGCCGACGCGGAGCCGGCGATGATTCTGGCCGACGAAGCGAAAGAACTCGCGAAGCGCTTTCGCGAAACGCCGCAGTTCGTGATCGGGGATGTCGCGGCCGAATGCGAAACGCGCGGCGCCGGCGCTGCAAGTGAAACGACGCCGTTCCCGCGGAGCGGCGAGACCGGACGGAAGTCCTCTCGCAACGGCTCGGCCGCGAACGGCGACCCGGACGATCCGGTACCCGCGATCACGGTGTATACGTCGGGCACGACGAGTTCGGGCAAGGGGGTCATGCTGAGCGAGGCGAATCTGATCGCGATGGCGCAGCTCCTCGCCGGCCACTACGCAATCGACGAAACGGACCGCTTCTACGGCGTGCTTCCGCTTCATCATATGAACGGAATCATGATGACGGGCATTCTGCCGCTCGTCGCAGGAGGGAGCGCGGTGCTCGCGGATCTCTTCAGCTTCAAGAACGCGAAGTTCTACTGGCAGCACGTGGCCGAGCACGAAGTCACGGTGCCCAGCCTCGTGCCGTCGATCATGGCGATGCTTCTGCGTCTCTATCCGAACGGCGCGGGTGTCGATCTTTCGCGCATCAAGCACGCGTTCTGCGGAACGGCCCCGCTCCCCGAGCCGCTCTGGAAGTCGTTCGAAGAGCGCTTCGCGATGCCCGTGTATCAAGGCTACGGACTGACGGAAACGACGACCTGGGCGACCGCGACCCCGTGCACGCCCGGGCACAGGCACGATTCGGTCGGCGTTCCGCTCGGCGCGGAGATCGAGATCGACTGCGCGGCCGGCGGCGCGCACACGTCCGAGGAGGGCGAGGTGCTGATCAAGGGCCCGATGGTCATGATCGGCTATCTGAACCGCAAGAAGGCGACGCGCGAAATCTTTCGCGACGACTTCATTCGCACCGGCGACCTCGGCTACTTCGAGGACGGCGAGCTGCTGATCACGGGGCGCAGGAAAGAGATCATCATCAAGAACGGCCTCAACATCAATCCGAACGAAGTCGACGAAGTGGTATCCCGCCACCCGGACATTCTCGAATCGAAGACGATGGGCGATCCCGACGAGATCGTGGGCGAATCGATCACGACCGTCTGCGTGCCGCGCGACTACGCGCACCCGCCCGCGAGCGAGGACGTGAAGCATCACGTGAGCGAGATGATGTCCGCGCACTATCGCCCGGACAAGATCGTCTATCTCGCGCATCTCCCGAAGGGGCCGACGGGCAAAGTCGCCATGCGCCAGCTGCGCGGCATTCTCTCGGGCGAGCTGAGCGAAGAGATCGTGAAGCGCCTCACGGCGTGGAAGTACAGACGTTCGCAGCCGAACGACCGCGGCGCTGTCGTGCGTACCGTGCAGAAGTCGCTCGAGTCGGGCGATCCGATTCGTTTTCTCACGTACTGGGGATGCGGCAAGCGCGCGGAGCTCGGCGAAGTGGACCGGCTCGCGATCGACCGCATGCTCGAAATGCTCGCGAGCGCCGAATACATCGAAACGATTCCCGCAAAGCTCACGATCCTGTTGAACGACATGCATTCGCGCGTGAACGAAGTCCCCGAGGCTCACTACAAGGAATACTATTCGGCCGTCGCCGCGTATGCGAAGGAACGCGGGATCGCGTCGATCTGGCAGAGCGACGTATGGGAGGCGCTCGGTCTCGACCTCGACAAGACGGTGGCGCACGCGGAGAGCGCGGAGTTCGACGAAGCGTGGTCCGCGCACCCCCTGCGCGCGGACCTTACG
>JABDJQ010000198.1 GCA_013002425.1 Gemmatimonadota bacterium | reverse complement strand
GAAGTACGCGCAGGAGCGAGAGCAGGGCGGGAAGCCGATCATTCGCCATCAGACGATCGGCAACTACCTCGCGGACATGGCGACGCAGACCGAAGCGGCGAGGCTGCTCACCTACAAGGCCGCCTGGATGAAGGGCGAGGGCATGAAGCATACTCTCGAGTCGGCGGAGGCGAAACTTTTCGCCGGGGACACAGCGGTGTATGTGGCCGACCGCGCCGTGCAGATACTCGGCGGGTACGGGTACACGCGCGAGTTTCCGGTCGAGCGATTCTATCGAGACGCGAAGATCACGCAGATCTATGAAGGTACGAACGAGATCCAGCGGCTGGTGATCGCCCGCGAAATCACACGTTAGGGATTCGAGAAGCAAAGGGGCACGCGGTGATTCGCGTTCGAGGCGCAGCCGAACACAACCTGAAATCGATCGATGTCGATATTCCCCGCGGGAAGCTGGTCGTCGTGACGGGCCTCTCCGGATCGGGGAAGTCGTCGCTCGCCTTCGATACGATCTACGCGGAGGGGCAGCGTCGCTACGTGGAATCGCTCTCCGCGTACGCGCGGCAGTTCCTGGGTCAGATGGAGAAGCCGAACGTCGAGTCGATCGAAGGGCTTTCGCCCGCGATCGCGATCGAGCAGCGCGGCTCCTCGCGCAACCCCCGATCCACCGTCGGCACGGTGACCGAGATCTACGACCATCTCCGTCTTCTTTACGCCCGCATCGGATCGCCGTACTGCCCGAACTGCGACATTCCGATCGAGCGCACCACGATCCAGCAGATGGTGGATCGCATCGCCTCCTGGCCTTCGGGGGAAAAGCTTCGCATCCTGGCGCCCCTCGTTCGCGGCAAGAAGGGGGAGCACAGGGATCTCTTCGCCCGGCTCAAAGCAGACGGCTATCTGCGCGTGCTGATCAACGGCGAAGAGCGCGAACTCGAAGATGAGATCAAACTGCACAAGAACAGAAAGCACGACGTCTCTCTCGTCGTCGACAGGATCAAGCTCTCGAAGAAGATCCTGGGCCGCCTGGCCGACAGCCTCGGGACCGCGCTCGAGGCGGGTGAGGGACTTCTGCTCGTTCGCAGGGAAGACGGCACCGAAGAGATGTTCTCCGAGAGCCTGACCTGCCCGCGCTGTAACTTCTCGCTCCCGGAGCTCTCCCCGCGCATGTTCTCGTTCAATTCGCCGTACGGCGCGTGCGGCGAGTGCAGCGGTCTCGGAACGCATCGAGAGATCAGCGAGCAGCTCGTCGTCCCCGATCGCGCCGTTTCGATCGCCGAGGGTGGGATTGCGCCGTGGGGGAACGTCGACGGCGCCTGGCATCAGAACGTGACGGAAGCGCTCGCGAAGACGTACAAGTTCGATCTGAACGCGCCGATTCGAAAGCTCACGAAGCGGGCGCGCAACATCATGCTCTACGGAACGGGCGACGAGCGCGTCACGGTACGCGTCGACCGAAGATCGGGAACGGGACGACTCTCGACCCGATTCGAGGGCGTCATCCCGTGGCTGAACCGACGGTATCGCGAGACGGGGTCCGAAGGGGTGCGCCGATGGATCGAAAGCTTCATGAGCATCGCGCCGTGCCCCGCGTGCGACGGGAAACGGCTGCGGCCCGAGAGTCTCGCGGTTCGTCTGCACGGCTACACGATCTATGAAATGACGGCGATGTCGATCCGCGGGATCGCGGACGCGTTCGAAGAGACGCCGTGGTCGGACCGTCAGATCGAAATCGGCGCGCAGGTATTGAAAGAAGTACAGGAACGCCTGCGGTTTCTGAACGACGTGGGACTTTCGTATCTGACGCTCGACCGGAACGCGGGAACGCTTTCCGGTGGCGAAGCGCAGAGAATCCGGCTCGCCACGCAGATCGGCTCCGGGCTCACAGGCGTGCTCTACGTGCTCGACGAGCCGTCGATCGGTCTCCACGCCCGCGACAATCAGCGCCTTCTCGGCACCTTGAACCGTCTTCGCGATCTCGGCAACACGGTGCTCGTCGTCGAACACGACCGCGAAACGATCGAACTGGCCGACTACGTGATCGACATCGGTCCGCGGGCCGGCATTCACGGGGGAGAACTCGTGGCGGCGGGGAAGCCCGCGAAGATCGCGCGCACGAAGCGTTCGATCACCGGCGCGTATCTGCGCGGCGATCTCTGCATTCCGATTCCGGAAGAGCGACGGACCGGAACGGGCAAAGCGATCGAAGTGCTCGGCGCGGAACAGAACAACCTGACGGGAGTGAACGTCTCCTTTCCACTCGGCAAACTCGTCTGCGTAACGGGCGTGTCGGGGTCGGGGAAGAGCACGCTCGTGAACGAGATCCTCTACAAGGCGATTGCGCGCGACCTCGGTCATGGACGCAAACTTCCGGGAAAGCACAAACGGATCAAGGGGATCGCGCACGTCGACAAGATCATCGCGATCGATCAGAGCCCGATCGGCCGGACTCCGCGCTCGAATCCGGCCACCTACACGGGCGCTTTCACGCCGGTCCGCGATCTCTTCTCGCTCATTCCCGAGTCGAAGATCCGCGGATACAAGCCCGGGCGCTTCAGCTTCAACGTGAAGGGCGGGCGATGCGAGGCGTGCCACGGCGACGGCACTCTCAAGATCGAAATGCATTTCCTGCCCGACGTTTACGTGAAATGCGACGTGTGCAACGGGCGGCGGTACAACCGGGAAACGCTCGAGGTCAAATATCGCGGCTACTCGATCGCCGACATCCTCGACATGACGGTCGACGAAGCGCTGGTGGCGATGGAAAACATCCCCCTCGTCCGCCGCAAGCTCGAGTTGCTTTCCGAGGTAGGACTCGGCTATATCCATCTCGGCCAGCCGGCCACGACGTTGTCGGGCGGGGAGGCCCAGCGCGTCAAGCTGTCGACCGAACTGTCGAAACGCCCGACCGGCAAGACCGTTTACATTCTCGACGAGCCTACGACAGGGCTCCATTTCGAAGACGTACGCATGCTCCTCGACGTATTGAACCGTCTCGTTGACGCGGGGAACTCCGTGATCGTCATCGAGCACAATCTGGACGTGATCAAGACCGCCGACGAGATCATCGATCTCGGACCGGAGGGAGGCGACGAAGGGGGCCGCGTGATCGCGCAGGGAACGCCCGAGGAAGTCGCCCGCGTCAAACAGTCGCACACCGGAAACGAACTGAAGACCCTGTTTCGGAAGGAGGGCCGCTCGTTTGCCGGAGTCGCCTAAAGCAGAGAATCGACGTACCGCCCTGTGGGACGAACACAGGAGAGCCGGCGCGAAGCTCGTTCCGTTCGCGGGCTGGGAGATGCCGATCCAGTACTCCTCGATCCGCGACGAGCATCGGGCCGTCCGCGAGAGAGTCGGACTCTTCGATGTTTCGCATATGGGCGAATTCCTGATCACGGGACCCGACCGCGTGCGCGAAACCGACCGCATCACGACCGCGAAGATCGAAGGAAAAGAACCCGGCTTCGTTCAATACGCGGTCTTCATGAACGAGAGCGCCGGGATCATCGACGATATCCTTGTATACGTGCTCGAAGACGCCGTTCTGCTCGTCGTGAACGCCGCGAATCGCGCGAAGGATTTCGCCTGGGTCCGTTCCGTGATCGAGGGTGATGCGTCTGTGGAGGACATCAGCGACGCGATGACGCAGATCGCCGTGCAGGGGCCGCGCTCCCGCGATCTCATGACGAAGCTGTTCGGCGATTCGGCCTCGCTCCCGTACTATCGCTCCCGCATGCTCCGGCACGAAGGCGAAGACGTGATCGTCTCGCGTACCGGCTATACGGGGGAATACGGCTACGAGATCTACGCGCCGTGGGATCAGGGGCCGGGTATCTGGCGGAGCCTGCTGCGGGAAGGGGCGGAACACGGCGTGCTCCCCATCGGTCTCGGCGCGCGTGACTCCCTTCGCATGGAGATGGGATACTGTCTCTACGGCAACGATATCGATGAAACGACGAATCCTGTCGAAGCGGGGCTCGTATGGGTGGTGAAACCGAAGAAGTCCGATTACATTGGCAAAGAAGCGTACCTGCACTATAAGAAGAACGGGGCGGGGCGGGCGCTCACCGGGTTTCGACTCAGCGCGCGCGAGATCCCGCGACGAGGGTACGAAATTCTGCACGCGGGCGAACCCGTCGGGGTGATTACCAGCGGCGGTTTTTCGCCATCGTGTGAAGTCGGAAT
>JABDJQ010000548.1 GCA_013002425.1 Gemmatimonadota bacterium | reverse complement strand
GGCCGAAACCGCGCCCGCATACCCCGCGAAACCGCATCCCCTCCGGCGCATTCTCGAGCGCACGCGCCGCGCGTTTCACAATCTCGGTTTCGAAGAGGTGCGCGGTTCGTATGTCGAAAGCGCGTTCTGGGATTTCGACGCGCTCTTCCAGCCGCAGGATCACCCGGCGCGCGAAATGCAGGACACGTTCTATGTGGAGCGCCCCGGGAAGTTCACGCTCCCCGACGAGAAGACCGTGAAGACGATTCAGGCCGTGCACGAAAACGGCGGCGATACGGGATCGCTCGGCTGGGGATACGACTGGAGCCGCGAGGAAGCGCAGCGCGTCGTGCTTCGTACGCACACGACCGCGGCCACGATCCGCGCGCTGCAGGACGACCCGAACCCGCCGCGCAAAGTGTTTCTGGTCGGCCGCGTCTTTCGAAGAGAGAAAATCGACTACAAGCATCTTCCGGAGTTCCATCAGGTCGACGGGATCATCATCGACGAAAAGGCGAGCCTCTCGCATCTGCTCGGCACGCTGGCCGAGTTCTATCGCCAGATGGGATTCGAGAGCGTCAAGTTCCGGCCCGCGTTCTTCCCGTACACCGAGCCGAGCGTGGAAGTGTTCGTCCGCATGCCGGGCCGCGACACCGACTGGTTCGAACTCGGCGGCTCGGGCGTCTTTCGCCCGGAAGTGACGCGCCCGTTCGGCTGCACCGTCCCCGTGCTCGCGTGGGGACTCGGCCTCGAGCGACTGGCCATGGCCGTCTATGGCATCAAGGACATCCGCCAGCTCTATCTGAGCGACGCGCGCTGGCTCGAGGAGACGCCGCTATGCCTGTAGTCGGTATTCCCACGGAGATCCTGCGCGACCTGGTCGGCGAAGATCTGAACGACACGCAACTCGACGACCTGCTCGACCGCCTCGGCTGCGACGTCGAGGGGATCGCCGAAGTCAATCGTCTGCAGTGCCCGCAGTGCGCGCATCTGATCGAGCGCGGCACGCACGAAGACTTTCTCGGAGTCTGCCCGCAGTGCCATTCGAGCGCCGGTGACGACCCCGCGACGTTCTGGAAGATGCTCGGCCGGGAGACCGTCATTCGCGTGGAACTGCTCCCCGTCCGCCCCGACCTCTTCGACGTGGGCGGGCTCGCGCGCGCGATTCGCGGACTGCTGGGCAAAGAGACAGGCGTCCCGCGCTACGAAGCGAAAGACTCGGGCCTCGTGGTCGAAGCGGACGAACAGATGGCGAGCCCCGATTCGTACTGGCCTTACATCGAGTGCGCGGTGCTCCGGGGCGTCAAGCTCACCGATCGCCTGATCCGCCAGATCATGAAGATGCAGGAAGACGTGCACTGGGCGCTCGGCCGCGACCGCAAGTTCGCGTCGATCGGGATCTACGATCTCGAAGGGCTCGAGGGGCCCATCGCTTTTCGCCCCGTCGGGCCGACCGAACTGAAGTTCGTACCGCTCGCGAGCACCGACGGGAAAGCCGTCACGCCGAAAGAGATCCTCGAACACCATCCGAAGGGGCGCGCGTACGCGGATCATCTCGCCAACTTCAAGTCCTACCCCCTGCTGATCGACGACAACGGACAGGTGCTCAGCATGCCCCCGATCATCAACAGCCACGAAACGGCGCTCACGACGAAAGCGACGGATCTCTTCATCGACGTCACGGGAATCGGCCCGCGCCCGGTCGCGAAGTCGATGAACGTCGTGACGTCGTCGCTGCTCGAGCTGCTGCCGGGCTCCCGCCTCGAAACGGTCACGATCGTGCGCGAAGGAAAGCGGCGCGCCACCCCCGACTTCACGCCGCAGCCGTTCACGCTGAATCCTGCCGCGACCGCGAAAATGATCGGGATGCCGCTCGAGAAGGAACGCGTGCGCGAACTCCTGACGAACATGCGCCACGACGCGGTGATCGAGGGCGACCGGATCGCCGTGCAGATTCCGGCGTATCGAAACGACATTCTTCACGAAGTCGACCTCATGGAAGACATCGCGATCGCGATCGGCCTCGCGAACATTCCACGCGAACTCGTGCCCAGTTTCACGCAGGCGGAAGAGCGCCCCGAGCGCGGCGCCCAGCGAAGAGCCCGCACCACGCTGAACGGTCTCGGATATGCGGAGGTCATGAGCCTCATGCTCACGAACCCTGCCGATCACTACGAAAAAA
>JABDJQ010000151.1 GCA_013002425.1 Gemmatimonadota bacterium | reverse complement strand
GCGCCGCGCAGCATGTGCACCCGCGCGATCCCGATCCGCGCGAGCACGGTCCCGTTCTGCTGTCCCGTCTGCTGATAGATGCGAAGCGCGTTCCGGTACGACTCGTCGGCGAGCTGCAGCTGGCCGCGGTGCGTCTGAATCACGGCCATGTTCAGCATGACGTGCCCGCGATAGAGATAGATGCCCGAGTTCTTGAGGATCTCGTTCGCCTGCTCGAGCAGGTAGAGCGCGCGGCGCGTGTCGCCGAGCTCCTTGCAGACGAGGGCGAGGTTGATGTTGGCCTGCACGAGGCGGATCGGATCCGCGGCGCGGCGCGCGCTCGCGAGCCCGTCTTCGTAGAATTCACGGGCCCTGGTAAGATCGCCGCTCCGGAAATAGCCGTGGCCGTAAAGAATGTGAACTTTGGCGAGTGCCGCGTGATCGTCCGTGTTCTGCAGCGTGGTAAACGCCTTGTCGCAGTACTCGAGCGCGTCTTCGTAGCGGCCGCGGCGAATGGAGAGATAGCCGTTCAGGACGTTCGTTTCCGCCAGAAGCGAGGCGCGTTCGTTTTCGGGCAGCCCGGAAAGCGTGGGCTCGAGATCGCTCAGGCGACGTTCCACGCCGTCGTAGTCTCCACGCTCGTAGAAACACCAGATTTCCTGAAGATGGAGAGTGGCGGCCTCGGTCGGGGAGAGCCGGCCGGCGGCCACGCCTTCCTCTCGAAACTCGCGCAGCTTCTCCTCTGCTTCCTGAAACTGGCCGATCGAATAGTAGAGGTCGCCCACGCGACGCAGGCGGGCGAGACGCTCGGACGCAGAAACGCCCGAGTGCTCTAAAGCGTCGAGCTCCCGGGCGATCTGTTTTTTCTTATCTTCGTGGGCCACGGGTCACTCCCGCCGTATCCCTCGGGTTACAGCAGAGAGAGAGCACCGAGCAGGTCGCTGATTACCCTGAGCAGATCCAGATCGCCTCTCGCGCTGTCATCGCCGATGTAGGCCGAAGCAGTGCCGCTGTGATAGCGATCGTTGTCATCCCCGTCCAACGGGACGGGATTGTCCGGATCTCCTCCGCCGGCGTCTTCCGTGCTGGTCAACGTAGTCCAGTTACGGCTGCATCCGTCGCCACCGGGATCGGCAAAACTGCCCGTCGGGATCAGGAGAAGCGTTAAGATTAGCAGGAGCGCTAAAATGGGAGACAGGTCTTTACATTTCATGAACATGCGCTCACCTCTCGTCCAGCCATACGGCTGACATAGTTAAACCTGTACAGAGATGATAATACAGAATTTGGCTCAAACCTGTCAACCCTTCCCTCAGAGGGCCTCGCCGGTCGATCAGGGGGTGTTTCCGCCGGGTTGACGCGGATCGGGAGCCCGGCGTACGATTTCCGCCTCGCAAGCCCGCTCACACGTACTTTGGAGGGCGTATTCCGCCCGTTCCCCGGGGAGAATCATGGAAGAACAGCTGATCACACGCCTCAAGAAGGGCGACGTCGGCGATTACGTCTTTTTCTGCGGTGAGCCGGAACGCGTCGACAAGATCGTCGACCTTCTCGGCGGAGGCGATCTCGTCACCTCGCTTCGTGAATTCCGGGTCTACAACGCCGCGGTCGGCGATACCCGCGTCAGCGTGGCGTCCACCGGTATCGGCGGCCCCTCGACGGCCGTGCTGATGGAGGAACTCGCGAACGTCGGCAGCCATACGTTCGTCAGGGTCGGAACGAGCGGTGGCATGGGCGAGGCGAAGAAGGGTGATTTCGTGATCTCGAGCGGCGCGATCCGCGCGGACGGGACCACGCCGCAGTACGCCTGGCCGACCTACCCCGCCGTCGCGCATCACGAGGTCGTGCTGGCGCTGATCGAAAGCGCCGAAAAGACCTCCGCACCCTATCATGTGGGCCTCACGTATTCCGTGGACGCCTTCTACGCCGAAAACAAGGTTCTCGTGAACGACGATCTGACTTCCATGTCGCACGCCGGCTATCTGCTCCCCTCGAAGAAAGAAAGGCTGCGGGACGCCATCGCGATGGGAGCGAAGCATATCGAGATGGAGAACGGCACGATCTTCACGCTCGGCGGCCTCTTCGGGCTGCGCACGGGCTCGATCTGCACGGTTTCGGACGTCGTGCCGTGGCACCCGACGGACGAGATCATCAATTTCGAGGAGAACATCACCGACTGCATCCGGGTCGGGATCGGCGGAATGGCGAATCTGATCGCGATGGATCGTGAGCGCGGAGACGCCCGTTACTGGCACCGGGGAGCGAAGGGCTGACGGGAAAAGAAAAGGACCCCTGGCGGCACGGCCTCGTCCATCTCCTGCCCTCCCACGAAATGAACTCGTAATACGCCGTCCAAGGGTCTTACCGACTATACGAACGGTTTTTTCGGAGTGTCAACGGAGAGGCGGTCAGCCGGCGGGGAGCACCTTGGTCCCTTCGGCGGTATCTTCGAGCAGGAAGCCTCGTGACGTAATCTCGTCGCGAAGCCGGTCGGCCTCGGCGAAGTCCTTGTTCCTGCGGGCCGCGTTGCGCGCGTCGACGAGATCGAGAATCTCCTGATCCACATCGACCTTTTCCTCTTTCATCGACTCGACACCCAGCCCGAGAATGCGATCCATGCGAAGCAGGGTGGCGTATTGATCTTCGGGCGAAAGCCCGTCGTCGCGAAGCAGCCCCCAGAGCGCGGCGAGCGCGCGCGGCATGTTGAGATCGTCCTGATACGCCTGGCGGAACGGCGCCCAGTGCTTCTCGCTGACGGAACCGCCCGCCGGATGCCCGAGCGCGATCACTCGATTGCGCAGGCGCCCCATCGCGTTCGCGGCGCCTTCGACCGATTCCCACGTGAAGGTGAGCGGCGCCCTGTAGTGTGCGCCGAGCGCGAAATAGCGATACGCGACCGGATCGATCTTGCGATCCACCAGCGATTGCACCGTCAG
Organism: Gemmatimonadota bacterium; assembly: GCA_013002425.1. Lineage (GTDB taxonomy): Bacteria > Orphanbacterota > Orphanbacteria > Orphanbacterales > Orphanbacteraceae > JABDJQ01. The sequence continues at coordinate 3,324 of JABDJQ010000151.1, read as the reverse complement.
GAAGTTGTCGCCGGATTTCGCCATTTTGCCGCCGGCTTTGGCCGTCCCGGCGCCGGCTCCGTCGTCCTGCTTCGGCAGGACCAGGAACTCCGCGTGCATCCACCAGCGCACCCAGTTCTTCTGCGTGATGCACTCGACCTGCGCGATTTCGTTCGTATGATGCACCGCCACGTGATCGATCCCGCCGCAATGGATGTCGAACTGCTCGCCGAGATGCTTCATCGCCATCGCGGAGCACTCGAGATGCCAGCCGGGAAATCCCGTTCCCCACGGGCTCTCCCACTCCATCTGGCGTTTTTCATCTTTCGGCGAGAACTTCCAGACGGCGAAATCGGTCGGATTGCGTTTTCCGGCGACCATCTCGATCCGGGCGCCCGCTTCGAGGCCTTCGATGTCGAGGCGCGCGAGGCGGCCGTAGTCACCGAGCTTCTTCGTGTCGAAATAGATTCCGTCTTCGATCCGGTACGTAAAACCGCGTTTTTCCATCTCCAGACCGAGATCGATCTGCTCCTGGATGTACTCGGTGGCGCGGCACCAGATGTCCGGCTCGAGAATGTGAAGGCGCGCCATGTCGTGACGGAACGCCTCCCAGTACTTGTCCGCGAGTTCGAACGCGGTCAGGCCCTCGCGCGAGGCGCCGACGGCCATCTTGTCCTCGCCCGTATCCGCGTCGGAGACGAGATGGCCGACATCGGTCACGTTCATGACGTGCTTGACGCGATACCCCTCTTCCACGAGTACCCGGCGCAGGATGTCTTCGAAGATGTAGGTTCGCAGATTGCCGATATGCGCATAGGCGTAGACGGTCGGACCGCAGGTGTAGAGCCCGACTTCGCCTTCCGTCTTCGAGACGAAGATGTCGACGCTCCGGGTCATCGTATTGTAAAGGCGCAGCATGGTCTTGAGAACTCCTCGCGGTCCGGGACAAGCGCACAGTATAGGAATCGGCCGATTCGCGCGTCAACCACAGTGGCGGCGATCGTGATGGCGCGGGGGAAGAGGGAGGCAGATCGCCGGGAGGACCGGAGCGCGGGTCCTGTCGCGCCGGGAGATCTCTACCGCTTCCCCGCGCATCCCGCCGCCGTTTGTGAGGGGAGGAAAAGAGGGAGAGGAAGAGAGAGGAGAAAGAGAAGAGAGAAGAAGGGAGTCAGGGGTGGAAAGGGACGGAAAGCGGGTATCACAGAGAGTCCGCTGTGCCTGGAACCGGGCGGGGCGGGCGGGAGTGGGAGATTCAATTGGGGGGATTCCGCCTCTATGATATATTGCTCCGGATGCGCTCGAACTCAGAAAACTCAATGAATCAGGAGATCCGATCCAGGTGGATATTAAAGAGAGCAAGCCGAAAGCGGAGCTGAAGCCGGGGCTCCGCGGCTCGGACGACAAGCACGACGGAACCGTCACCTTCGGCCGCGGGGCGGACTGGTGGATCGCGCTGCTCGTCACGCTCGTTTCCGGCGTGATTTTCACGATGACGGCCGCCCGCGGCACCACGTTCTGGGACTGCGGCGAGTTCATCGCCTGCGCGTACATTCTGGGCATCCCCCACCCCCCGGGCGCGGCGCTGTTCGTGATACTCGGTCGTTTCTTTTCGATGATTCCGTTCGGGGATACCGCGTTCATTCTGGCGCTCTTCTCGGCCTGGTCGAGCGCGTTTGCCGTCGGCTTTTCGTCGCTCGCGATCGCGCGCGTGATCCGCAGAATCGTGGGCGTCGAGGAATCGCTCGAGGACACGATCTGGATCTACGCGGGCGTTCTGGTCGGCGCGCTTTCGATGGCGTTCGGAAGCACGTTCTGGTTCAACGCGGTCGAAGCGGAAGTCTACGGGCTCACGCTTCTCCTCGTCGCCCTCCTCCTCTGGCTCTCGACGATCTGGCTCGAGACCGCGAGGACGGCCGAAGGAAACCGCATCCTGATCATGCAGATGTACATTCTGTTCCTGGCGGCCACGAATCACATGCAGGCGTTTCTGCCGATTATCCCGATCTTCGGGCTGGTCTTCCTCATCAGCAGGAAGCGCCTCAAGTCACCGCTGTTCTATATCGCCTTCTTTCTGCTTACCAGCGTCGTCCATTCGATCGACCTGTTTCTGATCGGCGTGCCGATCGCGTGCGCCGCAACGTTTCTCTGGTCTTTCCTGACGACGAACCGCGAGACCCGCCAGACTCTGAACCTGACCGGCGCGTTCTTCCTGATGGCGATCATCGGCTATTCGCTTTACGGGTACGTTCCGATCCGGTCGGCACAGAATCCGGCGATCGACGAGAACAACCCGGAGAACTGGGAGAATTTCAAACAGTTCCTCGAACGAAAGCAGTACTCGGACAAATCGATGTTCGAGCTCATGTTCACGCGCAAGGGAAGCTGGAAGAACCAGTTCGGCACGCACGAGCGCATGGGCTTCTGGGGGCATCTGATCAACCAGTGGATCCCGTCTCCCCGCCCGCTCTATCTGTACGTCCCGTTCCTGGCGCTCTTCTCGCTCTGGGCGATGTGGAAGTCGGACCGCAAGATCTTTCTCTACAGCCTGTCGCTGCTGCTGTTGTTTACCGTGGCGATGACGCTCTATCTCAATTTCTCGGACGGGACCCGCGGGGTGAAGCTCGAGGTCCGCGACCGTGACTACTTCTATACGCCCGGTTTCGTGATGATCTCGCTCCTTTTCGGAGTGGGACTTTCGTCGCTCGCGTTCTATCTGCGGCGCTCGACGATTCCGGGCGGGGCGATGATCGCGCGCGTGGTGCTGATCCTCGGCCTTCTCGTGCCGCCGAAAGCGGTCGACGCGCACTATTTCGAAACGGACAAATCGCGTTTCTTCGTCGCGGAGGATCTCGCGTACAACATGCTCGTGGGGCTGCGCGAAAACGCCATCATCTTTACGGGGGGCGACAACGACACGTTCCCGCTCTGGTATATCCAGGAAGTGCGCGACTTCAGAAAAGACGTCCAGGTCGTGAACCTGAGTCTCCTGAACACGCCGTGGTACATCATGCAGCTCAAATACGCGCCGAATCCGGTGAAGATGACGCTCGACGACGTCGCGATCGAGAACATGCGCGGTTACTATACGCCTGAAGGGGATGTGGTCACCGTGAAGGACATCATGGTGCCGGAGATCATCCGCTCGAACATAGAGGAGCGTCCGATCTACTTCGCCGTGACGGTACCGTCCGGCGACAGCAAGCTCGTCGAGGGGAAGCTGCTGCAGGAAGGCCTCGTGAAGCGGATCGATCCGGCCGTGGAAGCCGAGTCGTTCGATCTCGCGGTGATGGAAGAGAACTTCCTCGGCGGAAAATACAGGTTCCGCGGACTCGACGACCCCACCGT
>JABDJQ010000143.1 GCA_013002425.1 Gemmatimonadota bacterium | reverse complement strand
AAAGTAGATCGTGTAGACGGCGCGAATCACGAACCGTGCCGCTTCGAGAAGCTTGAACGCTGTTTCATAGGTCGCCACGGCGGCGAACGTCGAAAGGGACCCGAGCATCAGAGTGTCGGCGCTGAAGTGAATGGTGCCCAGCAGGCCGATCCCGAAGAAGCTGAGCGCGATCCCGACAAAGCGGCGCGTCTCTTTCAGATCCCAGGAAAAGCGGATCCCGCGAATCACGCGCCGCGAGAGATAGACGGCGATCCCGAGCAGGACGCAATTGGCGGCGATGTAGCAGAGCAGGATCCCGTTCAGCGTGAGCTCGCGGTTCACGGCAACGGCCACGAGCCCGATCAGCAGCAGCTTCGCCGCGACACCGCAGATCACGTTATAGGAGACGCGGTGCATACCGACGAAGAGCGCGCCGAACGCAAGATAGGCCTGCTCCAGTATGATGTAAACGGACGTGAGCGCCAGAATGTCCAGGAGATGCGGCTTCGCGAGCCAGACCGCGCCGTTCAGCAGGGCGAACAGGATCAGCAAGACCGGGACCTGGAACGAAATGACTTCGGAGAAGATCGTGACGCGTTCTTCGGCGCGTGAGGCGAGGGCGCGTGTCATGTACGAGTTCGTGCCGAGTTCGGCCAGCATCGCCGTGACACCGGCCAGCGACGCGGCGAGGAAGAACTCGCCCATGCGGTCCTGGCTCAGGTGCCGCGTCAGCATCATCAGAACGCCGTACCCGACGAGCTTGTAAAGAAACTGAGACGACGTGTAGAGGAGGATGTCCCCGCGGACTTTCCGCTTGTTGATTACCACGACCCAGGCGCCCCCTCGTACGCAATCGCCCCGACCCGTCCGACCGTGGCTCGCATCTGACGATCATACTACGAGCGCGGACGGCCATGCACGGAAGATAGGATTTCCACGCGACCGCCCTTTTCCCCTACAATGCGGGCCGTCACGGAGGGTCGTTCGTGGGTTCGGAAAGCGTCAATTCCAAACGCGTCTTGCTCGTCGGCTATCGCAAGCCGGTCGCGGCCGTGCTCGAGAGGCGCGGGATCCCGTTCGCCGTCTGGCACGAAAAGCCGTTCAAGCGCGAGCCCCGCTGCCTCGCCGCCGTCACGGCTCCCTTCCCCCGGTCGAAACCCGCGATCCGCGCGTTCATCGAAGCGCACTTCGCGCCGCTCGGCCCGTTCACGGACGTGATCGCCGGAACCGAATCCTCCGTGCTGCCGGCATCCGTGTCGCGGCGCGCCCTCGGCGCACGGCGCTCGAAAGACGCGACGATCATCCGATGCCACGACAAGCTCCTGATGAAAGACGAACTGAGCCGCCACGGCATTCCGATGACGGACTATCTTCCGGGCGATACGGAGCTGAGCCCGCGGGCTGTGATCGAACGGCTCGGCAGGCCCGTGGTCTTAAAGGACCCGCGGAATTCGGGCGGCCGCGGCATGGTGATGGTCGGTTCGGCGGAAGAACTCGGCGCGCTCGAGAGAAGGCGCGCGCTCTACGAACGCTTCGTCGATGCGCCGGAGATGAGCGTCGAATCGTTCATTCGGAACGGCCGGGTCGTGTTTACGAACTGCACGGGGTATCACGTGAAACGGTGCGCGAATGTCATCCCCGCACCGATCCCCGCCGGCACGCGCAAAGAAGTGCTGCGCGTCAACGCGGCCGTGATCGAGGCGCTCAAGACGTCATGGGGCATGGCGCACACGGAGTTCTATCTCACGGAACGCGGCGTTCTGTTCGGCGAAATCGCGCTTCGTCCGCCCGGCGGGTACATCATGGAATGCATGACGCTCGCGCACGGATTCGACGCCTGGGATGCTTTCGTGGCGGGCGAACTCGATCTTCCGTGGGAGTGGTCGCAATGGCCGGACGAGCCGCGCGGACACGCGGCCAGCGTCGTGCTCCACGCGGGCGAAGGACGCCTCGAGTCCGTTCACGGCATCGACGAAGTACGCGCCGATCCGGCGTGCGTCAAACTGCGTATGTTGACCGCGCCGGGGGAGCTGGTTCATGCCCGCGAGGGGGCGGGAGACTCCACCGCCTATGCCCTCTTCCGCGCCGACACGGGCCGCGCCGTCCGCGAAGCCGTGGACCGCTGCCTCCGGCTCGTCCGATTCGAACTCGCATAGCAGCGGGGCCGGCATCGGAACGCCGCAGTTTGTGAGATCGCCGCGCTCTCTACGGCTGTTTTACGACGCGCAGATAAGGCTTTACGGTCTCCCAGCCCTTCGGGAATTTCTCCTTCGCGTCTTCGTCGGAAACAGACGGAAGAATGATGACATCCTCGCCCTTCTTCCAGTTCACGGGCGTCGCCACGAAGTGCTTCGCCGTGAGCTGCATCGAATCGACCACGCGCAGAATCTCGTCGAAGTTGCGCCCGGTCGACATCGGATACGTCATCATCATCTTGATTCTCTTGTCCGGGCCCACTACGTAAACGGTGCGCACCGTCTGATTCGTGACCGGGGTCCGTCCTTCGTACGTGCCCACTTCTTCGTTCGGGAGCATGTTGTAGAGCTTCGCGACGCTGAGGTCCGTGTCGCCGATCATCGGGTAGTTCACGGCAGTGCCCTGTGTTTCCTCGATGTCTTTCGCCCAGTTCTCATGACTGTCGACCGGATCGATACTGAGACCGATCACCTTGCAGTTGCGCTTTTCGAATTCCGGCTTCAGCTTCGCCATGTAGCCGAGCTCGGTCGTGCAGACAGGTGTGAAGTCCTTCGGATGCGAAAAGAGAATCGCCCATCCGTCTCCCATCCACTCGTAGAAATGAAGGGGGCCCTCTGTAGTCTGCGCCTTGAAATCGGGCGCCGGATCGTTGATTCGAAGTGCCATGCCGTTCTCCTTGTGGGGTTCTCTGCCATTACACGGGGCGGTAAGCTACAATCATAGTGGAATGTGGGCCGGGGTCCAATCCCCGTGCGCTTCGCCCGCCGGAGATTAAGCCGATTTTTCGACGGGCTTGAAGCAAGACTCACATTTTCCGTAGAGATTGCAACAGACACGAGCCGGGCCACGCAGAATGACGAGACGGGAAAAGAATCACTGGCGGGATCTTGCGGTTGCCGGCGCGATGCCGCGATTCCGTGAGCCTCTTCACGTGGGTCTCCCGAACCTGCCGGATCGCGGGAACTTCCACTCGCGGATCGATGCGGCGCTCGATCGGCGGCGCCTTACGAACGACGGGCCGCTGGTGCGCGAACTCGAGACTTCTCTCGCCCGTCACCTCCGGGTTCGTCACTGCGTCGTCGTGGCCAACGGCACGCTCGCACTCTCGCTCGCTCTTCGCGCGGCGGCTGTTCGAGGCGAAGTCATTCTTCCCTCATTCACTTTCATCGCAACCGCGCATGCCGTGGAATGGCAGAACATGACTCCCGTTTTCTGCGACGTCGATCCCGCCACACACAACATCGATCCGGCCCGCATCGAAGAGCGGATCACGGATCGAACCTCGGCCATTCTCGGCGTTCACGTCTGGGGCCGCCCCTGTGCGGTCGACGCGATCGAAACGATCGCGAAGAAGCGCGGACTCGTAGTGCTGTATGATGCGGCGCATGCTTTCTCATGCTCCACGAACGGCACGATGATCGGCAACTTCGGGGCCATGGAAGCTTTCAGCTTTCACGCCACGAAATTCTTTCACACCCTCGAAGGCGGCGCGGTCACAACGAACGACAACGCGCTCGCCGCCACAGTTCGCAAGATGCGCGATTTCGGTTACGACGAGAACGACGATGTGGTCACGCTCGGAACGAACGCGAAGCTGAACGAGATCGGGGCGGGTATGGGCCTTGCGCTTCTGGACGATCTCGACCGGATTCTCGACGTAAACCGCGCGAACTACCGCGCGTATGAACGGGAACTGGCGGGGATTTCGGGAGTCCGGCTCATTACACATAATGATACGGAGCGGAGCAACTACCAGTACATCGTACTCGAAGTGGACGGGAGCGACGCCGCTCTCGACCGGGACGAACTTCTCGCGGTGCTGAAGGCAGAAAACGTGCTGGCCCGCCGCTACTTCGACCCGCCGTGTCATGAGTGCGAGCCTTACCGGTCCCGGAAAGAGATGGCTCGGGGACGACTGGAGCATACCGACCGTCTTTCGCGCCGCCTGCTCTGCCTGCCGACCGGTGAACGCGTGGACGACGACACGATCCGCGCGATCGGCGGCATCGTGCGCACTTCCATGCAGCACGCCGGCGCGATCAGAAAAGCGCTCGCCAGGTGAGCGCGCGCGCCGCTCCTCGTCTCGTCGCCGTTCTGAAGGTCGTACTGACGGCGCTCGTTGTCGCGCTGCTCGTTCGCTTCGTCGGATGGCGCGAGCTTGCAGGCACGCTTGCGGCCGCAAACCGGCCGTGGCTCTTCGCGATGTACGGGACCACGATCGTTACGTTCTCGCTGACCGCTCTCTCTTTGTTCCTGCTGCTCCGAAAGACGGGGCTCGGCGTTTCCTACGGGCGTGTTGTTTACGCCAACGCGGTCTCTTCCCTCTATGGGCTGATCGTCCCGGGCGACCTTCTCGCCGGCCTTTCGAAATGGGCGATTCTCTCGTCGTCGACCGGAGAGAGAGCGCGCGTCCTTTCGGCGATCGTATTCAACAAGGTTGCCCTGGCCGCGGCCCTCGTGCTGATCGGCTCGCTCGCATTCGCAAGGGAAAATCCGTTCCCCGAAGCGCCGTTCACGTCCGTTTCGTACCTCGCGGGACTCGTGCTGTTCGGCGGCACGATCGCCGCCCTGCATCCGCGCGCAGGGCCTGCGATCGATCGCGTGCTGCTCGGCGTCGCGCGCCCGTTGCCGCCATTCGTAAAGAGACCGGTCGAGTCGATGATCAAGTCGCTGCAGGCATTTCGCTCGATCGGCCCGGCCGGCCACCTGCAGGTCGTGGCCGTGGCCGCGACTGCCGTGGTGCTCGGGTTCACGGGATTCGCGTGCGCCACGCGCGCCGTGGGCGCTGCCGTTCCTCTGCCGGCGCTTCCGTGGATCGCGCTCATTCTGTTCGTTTCAAAAGCACTGCCGCTCACGATGAGCAATCTCGGCGTGCGCGAGGGCATTCTGGTGCTGATTTTTCGTTACTACGACGTGGCGCCGGCCACGGCCGCTGCCTCGGGGTTGCTCCTGTTCAGCAATTCTGTTTTGATCGGGCTCTGCGGCGCGGTGCTTCAGGCGGTATCAGCTGATGGAACAAAGAAGAAGAAGGCGCGGGTAAAATGAGAACGGTCATCGAAGTCACTGTGCTTGTCGCTCTGGCCTGGCCCGCGTTCCGCTTTCTGAGCCTGGGCCCGATCCGCACTTTCTATCGTGGAATGGCCATCCTCGTCGCCATCATGCTCGCGCTCTACCTGCTGGTCATCCTGCTCGCGGCCGCCTTCCTTCCCGCAGTTCTGTCGGTGCTCGCCCCCGTCGCGCTGGCAGGACTGCTGCTCGAGCGGTGGCGCGCCAGACCCTCATACGGGCGCGACGCCGGCCTTCCGCCCGGTTCGCTCGGCCTCTTTCCCCGCGGCCCCTGGGTAAGCCACGAGTTCTACCTGGAGCAGGCGGCAAAGCATGGCCCGGTCTTCAAGATGAGCTTTCTCCACAAACCGATGATCTGCATTCTGGGCGCGCGGCTCGGGGGGGAGTTCATCCGCGCGCACTCCGATCAGCTCGTAAAGCCGGGAGTGCGACTCAACCAGTTCATCCCGCGCGGTTTTCTGCGGTACATGAAGCCGGCCGATCACCAGACCTATCGCCGGATTTTTCAGTCGGCGCTGACCACGGAAACGCTGCGCGAGAACGAAACGGCGCTGCGTGAAATCATCCGAGAAGCACTCGGACGAATGGCGGAGGAGTCAGCCGCAACGCAGGGCGAAGGCCTCCAGCCGAGGGAGCCGCTCCGGCGCATGCTGGCATCCGTGTTCGCCTGGCTGATGCTCGGTATGCGGACGGACGATCCCGCGTTCCCCGGGCTCATCGCCTTGCTCGACAGCCTCGATCTGCGCGCCGCCTCGTTCGTGCCCGGACATGAAGACCGGCGCGCGCTGGCCGAAATCGAGCGCATCATTCAGGAGCGAGGCGCCGGAATTCGTGAGCGGCTTGCGCGCGGCGAATCTCCGGCTCCGAGCATCCTCGCCAGACTCATCCGCGACAACGAAGCCGCGTGCGAAGACGAAACGATTCTCGGCAATCTCGTATACATGTTTCTGATCGGTCGCGTGGACCTCACGGGGTTGTTTTCATGGACGCTCAAACTTCTGGCCGATAACCCGGAATGGATGACGCGACTCGAGAGCGCGACCGGCGGCGGGGAGAATGCGAAGGCGCACGATCTCGCCGCGCGGATCGTGCGTGAGACATTGCGCATGGAACAGAGCGAGTACATCAACCGCAGAGCGATCGCCGACATTCGCCACCAGGACTTTCTCGTGCCGAAGGGATGGGTGATACGCGTGCTCGTTCGCGAGGGGCACCGCGACCCCGCTCTCTTTCCCGAACCGGACCGCTTCAACCCCGACCGCTATCTTGCCGAGCATCAGGATCCGCAGCTGTTCGGTGTCGACGTGCACTCGTGCATCGGGGTCTCGTTTACCGATCTGGTAACACGCGCCGTCCTGACGGAGATGGCGCTCGGCTTCCGATGGGAACGCGTGAGTGACGGACCGCTTCAGTTCATCCCGCCCCACTGGCAGCCCGGCACCGACTTCAGAATCAGGATTGCGCCGCGCGACGCGCGCTGATCAGTTCACGATAGAGCGACTCCAGATTCTCGATCATCATTTCGCGCGTGTGATTTCGGAGCATCGTCGCGCGCGCACTCTCCGCAAGACGCGCCCGAAGCGATTCGTCCCGGATCAGGCGCTCGATCGCGCTCGCCAGCGAAGGAGCGTCCCCGGGAGGCACGAGCAGCCCGTTCACTCCATCCTCGATCACGTCGGCCACGCCCGCGATACGGGTCGAAACGACCGGCACCCCGGACGCCATGGCCTCGAGCAGCGCGAGCGAAGTCGCCTCGTAGCGCGAAGGGAGTACGAAGAGATCCATCGAATCGTAGAAAGGCGCCAGATCGCTCCGCTGTCCGAAGAACTCGACCGAGTCGGCAACGCCGTGATCGCGCGCCTCCCGTGCAAGCGCTTCCCTGAGCGGGCCGGCGCCGATGATCCAGAGGCGCGTGGTCGGCTCCAGCGCCAGAATGCGCGGAAGCGTCTGCACCGCAAGATGAAACGCTTTCTGCGAAACGAGTCGGCCCACCGCGCCAAGCACGACACGGGCGCCGCGGCGCAGTGAGTCGTCGCGCGCGCTCCGGGCGCGATCGGCCCACGCGCGATCGATCCCGTACGGAACGACCGCAAGCCGGCCCGGAATGCGGCCGAAACACTCCCTCGCCGCCTGCTCGATTCCCGCCGTAGCCACGACGTGCGCCTCGACGCGACGCGCCGAGAAGCGCCCGGCCTGTCGATGCAGCAGTGTGAAGCGCTGATTCGGATCGTTATGAATGTGATTGACGATGAGCGGCCGGTCGCGCCCCAGCGAAAGCGCCGCAAGCGTGCCGAACGTGCCGGAGAATTCGAGGTGCGTATGCAGTATATCCGCGCGCTCCGCCCGGATCGCGCCACGCAGACCGACAAGCGAGAACGGGTTCCCGCGGCGCACTCCGGCGCTGCGAAAAGGGACTCCGGCGGCGCGCATGCGCGCTTCCGCTTCAGGCAGAACGGAATGCCGGAGGCTGAGGGCGCGCGCCTCGAACGCGGGACCGTGCAGTTCGAGAAAGTCGAGCACGACTTTCTGCGCCCCTCCCATACCCATGTGATCGATCAAATGCAGAACGCGCATGTTCTCCACCGTGGCAGGAGGCGATTTGCGCGGAGTATACCATCCCGCATGGCGGGCAAAGGGCGGGTCCTCTTCGAAAAGATCAACGGGGACCGGAGAGAGCGCGCGCTACCTTACGAGAATCAGCTTACCGGCTTCACGCGCGGATCCGGCCTCGATGACGGCGAAGTAAACCCCGGAAGGGGCCGCACCGGAGATTCCCGCGCCGTCCCAGATCGCGCGGCCTTCGCCGGCGCGCACGTTTCCCTCGAACAGGATGCGAACGAGTCGCCCGCGCACGTCGTGAATCGAAAGTCGAGTGGGTCCTGTCGCGGGAAGTTCGTACCGAATGGTGACCGAGGGGTTGAAGGGATTCGGGAATGCGGACCGTATCAATCGAATCGCACCGGGAGCGTGGCGCGTTCCTTCCGCAACGGTCGTCGCGATCGCGCCGGACCAGGAAGCGAGACGGAGCGAGACCCGGCCTCCCGCGCGCTGGAATCCGCCGCCGAAGTAAACATCGCCGCCGGCCGCAGCGAGTACCGCGTTGCCGGTCAGCTCGATCCCGGAACCGAGCGCGTGCCACTCCGTGCCGTCCCACCAGGCCGATGCATTCACGGTGTCGCCGCCGGCGAGCGTGAAGCTTCCGGTGGCATACAGTCGACCGCTCTGATACGCGAAGTCGAGCACGGCGAAACTGAGTCCGGTACCGAGCGCGTTCCAGTTCGCGCCATCCCACCGTGCCACGTAGTTTGCAGGCGCACCCATGGCAGTCGAGAAGTATCCTCCCGCGTAGAGATCGGGCCCGTCGGCGAGCAGCGCAACGACGCCGTTCCCGCCGGGAAGTCCGCCGCCGAGAGGATGCCAGGCCGCGCCGTCCCAGCGCGCTACGTTGGCAACGGGGACCGCCCCTGCGAGCGAAAAGCTGCCGGCTGCTACGAGGTCTCCTCCGAAGCCGGCCAGAGCCCATACGCGCCCGTCCGTCCCGCCGCCGACATCGCTCCACGAGCCGGACCAGCGCGCGATATTCGAAGCGGGAACCACACCCGCAATCGAGAAATCTCCGCCGACGTAGAGATCGCTGTCATGCTCCGCCGCGGCAAAGACGATTCCGTTCACGCCCGACCCGAACGGCTCCCAGACCGCGCCGTCCCATCGCGCCACACGGTCGAGATCCGTTCCCGCCGAAGAAGTAAAACTCCCTACCGCCACGAGATCGGTATCGAAAGTCGTGAATCCGTGCACGAAGCCGTTCAGGCCCGCGCCCATCGGTTCCCATTGGTCATTCTCGAGTCGCGCGACATACGCGAGTGCGGAATCGCCCACGTTCGTAAACGTTCCGCCGATCACCAGGTCCCCGTTCGTTTCCGCGAGCGCGAAAACGGAGCCGTTCTTGATTCCGGCCGGCCCGGGTTCCGTTCGAAGCGCATTCCAGGCGGCGCCGTCCCAGCGAAGAACGGCGTCCGTGTAGCCCGGCGCCCCCGTGTCGGACTCCGTGGCGGCGTACAGTTCGTTGTTCCTGTCGGCGAAACTTTCGACGACCGCGGGGATACCGGCGCCCGCAGGCGCCCACGCCGTGCCGTTCCAACGGGCCACGTTGTGCGCGGCCACTGTACCCGCCGTATCGAAATCCCCACCCACCCAGAGTTCGCCCGCAAAGACGTGCATGAAGTTGAGATCGCCGTTAACGCCTCCGCCCACGTCTTCCCATTTGAGACCCACGGGTTGCCAGCGGGCGATATGATTCACGCTGATACCGCTGATCGTATTCGTGAACCGTCCGCATGCGTAAAGATCGCCGTCGTAGATCCGGAGATCCGTGACGCGATCGTTCAGCTCCGACATCGTCGACGTGCCCAGACGCGACCACCCTGTTCCGGAAATCGTATCCCACTTCGCCACGTTATCAACCGAGGCCATACCGGCCGTATCAAAGTCGCCGCCCGCCACGAGATAGCCGTCGAAAACCGTCAGCGCGCCGCAGATGCCGTCCGGTCCGAACCCCGACCCGTACCGCCGCCATCGCGTCCCGTTCCAGCGCGCGATTCCGTTCGCGTTTTTTCCGTCGACCTGATTGAAGTCGCCGCCGACCACGAGTTCTCCCGCGTACTCTTCGAATGCCCGCACGCGATCGGGGAATCCGCCCGCCATGCCCGGCCCGAGCGGAGCCCAGGAAACACCGTTCCACTCGGCAACGTTTCCGATCGTGTCGGATCCGATCGTGCTGAAGTCGCCTCCGATCATGAGGTTTCCGCCGTACAGCGCCATGGCATGAACGCGCTGGTCGGGAACATCTCCGAGCGAACGCCAGCACGACCCCTCCCATCGCCCGAGCTTCGCGACATCGAAACCCGTGATGTGATCGAACTCACCGCCCGCGAGCAGTTCGTTCTGATATACGAAAAGGGTGACAACGCGATCGTCGGTAGGAGTGGGGGGTCCGAATATACGCCAGGCTTCGTCGTCCGCGCTGAAGTCGGCGAACGAGAGGGAGGACGCTGCGACAAGGAGAGCGATGGTGCCGGCGAAAACAGCGAGCCGGGAAGCCGCGAGACGCCGGACCGCGTGCGGCGCTGGTGAAGCGCGTGACATGAAATCTCCTCAGGATGGGTTTCGCACGAGGAGTATACCATACGTAAAGGAGACCTCGTTTTCGCGAGGGCGACGGCCGTGGTACTGTGTTCGTGAAGAGAAGTCGCCTGAACGAATGGCAACGGCGGGGGTCCGCATGATTCCGATCGACAGTCTGATTCCGTTCTTCGTCGCGTCGCTCCTGATCTGCCTCGCGCCGGGCCCCGACAACATCTTCGTTCTCACGCAGGCGGCGATCGGAGGGCGGCGCGCGGGATACAGCGTGATGCTCGGCCTCTGCACGGGGCTCCTGGTACATACGCTTGCCGTCGCCGTCGGCGTGGCCGCCCTCTTCGCGGCTTCACCGTTCGCGTTCACGGCGCTGAAGCTCGCGGGCGGCGCATACCTTCTTTACCTCGCGTGGGGGGCGTGGCGCGCGGCGGCTTCGAAGATCCCGTTCGAGCAGAGAGAACGCATTCCGCTCCGTCGGCTCTACGGGCGCGGGATCGTCATGAACATCACGAACCCGAAAGTGCTGCTCTTCTTTCTCGCGTTCCTTCCGCAGTTCGCGGCGCCGGAACGGGGGCCGCTGCCGGTCCAGGTCGTCACGCTCGGGGGCGTTTTCATCGTCGCGGTTCTGCTCGTTTTCGGCACGATCGCGACGGTTGCCGGCTCGCTCGGCGAATGGCTCGCGAAGTCCGACGGCGCGCAGCGCGTCTTGAACCGGATCGCGGCGGTCATTTTCGTCGCTCTGGCCCTCATGCTGATCGTACAATCGAAGTAGACTCGCCCGCTTACTCTCGTTTCACCTGCCTGCCGGCTATTCGACTCCCGCGATCGGTTCGCCGTCGACGTCGGGGAGTTCTTTGCCGAGAAGCTTCGCGATCGTCGGGCCGATGTCTTCGAGTGACGCCTCGCGCGCCCGGCTCGCCCGCTCGTCGCAGCCGAAGCTCACGAAGAACCCGTTTTCGACGTGATTGCCGGGCCGGTACTCCGGCGTCTTGACGCGCACTTCGCCGATCTTCGGTGACGCGAGCCCCGTGATCGGCCGCTCGCGGCGCCAGACCGCGAAGAGATCGGGAAGATGGTCGCGGCGCTCGCCGGGAAACGCTTCGTCCGCTCGCACGATTCGCTCGACAACCCGCTCGCCGGTATCGGGATCGACGAGTTCCATGAGGTTCGATGCCAGTTCGTCGCAGAGCGCGTCCCTTTCGACGCCCGGCCGCACGCGCCCCGAAGGTTCACGGCCCGCGAGATTGATTCGGATGGCGCCGCTGATCTCGTTGTGATCGACCTGGTAGGCGCGCCGCATGCCACGAAAGAACGACCGTTCGCTTCGCGGCAGAAAACGAGACCGCAGTTTCTCTTCGATCCGCACGCCGTCGCGATACACGCCGCGCAGGAACGCCGGAAAGGCGGGCTCCATGCGAAGGAGCGCCTCGTCCAGAAGATGATCGGCCGTGTAGTTCGAGGTCATGCCGAGATCGCTGAACAGAATCCCCTTCGTATCGGGCCCGCTCTGTTCGATCAGCGTGCCGACCGCGCGGTCGAGCGCCTGAAACACGCGCAGTACCGGGTTCCCGAGCCGGTCGATCAGTTGCGGGTCGTGGGCGGGATGCGATTCGTCGAGCAGGTGCCAGAAGTGGTGCTGCACGCAGTGACACTCTTTGAAGACGACGAGAAAGAGGTCCCAGCCGCCGCGCGCCAGCAGTTCCGAAGCCGCGTTCACTTTCTGTTCGAGCCCGTTAAGAAGGCGTTCCAGGAACACGCGCTCCTGTTCGTGGGAGAGCGAAGGCATCCCGCAGATGTATTCCCCGCTTCCGGGGCGGTCGGTGTCGTCGTCGCCGAACCGGCGCAGAATGTCGGGCGCCAGCGACTCCGGCGCGCTGCGTGTTTCGCCGTCGCGCCCGTGTACGAGCCAGTCGCAGATCTGGAGTCCTTGACGGATCTCGCCGAGCGGGCATTTGGGGACGTCGATGACGCCGACGTTGCAGCCGGCATCGCTGAGCGTCTGCCAGAATGCAGCGTGCGCGAAATGATGGTCGCGAAACCACGGCGTTCGATAGGTACCGGGCTCCATGTGCTTGTGGTAGTAGCGGCCGTGCCGGCCAGGTGAGAGCGACGTCGCGAAAGACGCCCATGCCGCATCATCTCCGAGCGCGGGCGGGCTCTTCAGCAGCCCCGCGCCCGATCGCTCGACCAACGACGCGATCACGGGGAGCCTCCCCTCCTCCACGTAGCGATGGAGCAGGGTGCGGTCGGCCGAGTCCAGGCCGATCACGAGTACACGGGATTGTGCCTGCACCGAACGGCGTCCTTCCTGGCACGGGCTCTCGCCGGGTCTTCGGGCCGGCGGGCCGGCGAAATCAGCGGATCAGCGGATCAGCGTGACCTTGCCTTGCACGCCCGACGCTTCGCCGGCCTCCAGACGATAGAAATAGACTCCCGGACCCGCGCTTCTGCGATCGTTCGTCCGGCCGTCCCAGAAGATCGACCCGGGCCGCGAAGGGGAGACGATCGTTCGCACGAGGCGTCCGCGCACGTCGAAGATCTCCATCGTAATCTCCGGTGCGAGCACGCTTCCGAAGTGGATCGTCGTCCCCGCCGAAGCTCTTGCGGGATTCGGCGCGCCCCATGTACGCCGCGCGTCAGCGGCTTCCGCCTCGTGCACCCCCGTTGCGGTCGTCGCCACGATGCGATAGATCCCGCGCGGGAAGAACGTGTTGAACATGCTCGCGTAATAAAGAGCGCCGTCCGCCCCCATCTGCATGTCGACCACGAAACCGATTCCTGTCGCCCAGTTCTCGGCGTCCGGCTGCCCGGGCACCGAGTCGGCCGTGACCCATCCGTTTCCGTCGAACTCGAGACGGCGGAGACCGCCGGTCGCGAGGGGGCCGAACGACTCCATGAAG